>NZ_BSVC01000005.1:0-300000 GCF_030269905.1 Pelosinus sp. IPA-1
AAACGAGTACCGCACATCTGGCTTATTTTAACCTTACTTACATTGTTTAGTTTTCAAGGAACATCATGCCGCTTGTGGCGACTCATTTATAATATCACAGCCATTACCACCATGTCAATAATATTCATTAAAGTTTTATAACTTTTTTGATATTATTCAATGTTATCTAAACCTTGCAATACCTATTTATAAAACCAGAGCGGGAATTCATAGGAACTCCCGCTTTTATCCTTAGGCAACAAAGAGCTTAAATAAGATCAGTAGGATAACGCCTGGCAAGCCTAAAAATCCAGCAATCAATGCCGTAATTGGGTTAATTGCAATATTAAATCCAATATGTATTCCTATAAAATTCAACGCCCACAGCATAGCACCACCAATTAGACCATTATAAATCAAACGAAAGATAAGTTTAATCGGCATTAAAAACATTCGTCCTACTACATATAATAATATAATTCCGAAGACATATGCCAAAATTACATTAAATTCACCAAATCCAGCAAACATAAAATTACCCCCTTCTATTTTAAACAACCTATTACAATTTCAATCATTTTTGATTGTATCTTTATTATAACTGATATTCACCTCCTATAGATACTTTATGAGATAATATATGTCTCCAAGAGGCAAGTATGAAAAAAACCAGAGCATTTTACTCTGGTTTTTATTGATAATGATGTTTTTTTATTGTCTCTTATATATATTGGTATCAGAAATTTCGTAAGGAGAAGATCTCACTCCTTCTTGACGGGCTTTCTTCAGTAAATATATATATTTTTTTTCAGCTGCCTGCATCAAATATACAGCATGATCAACCAGGTCTTGATCTGATACAGTATTGTAATAATATTGAGCATTCAACCATTCCTGCCTAGCTTCTTCTACTACAAGAGAAAGAGCTGGCAGGGGTTTTGCTTCTATAGTATCACCACGGTAAAGATAATCTTGCACTTTCTGTAATGCTTCTACGAAATTCATCGTTCTCCCCCTCCTGTCTTAGGACTATTTTTTCCAAAAACAAGAAGATTTAAACATTACATTTCCCGTCGATTTTCCATCGCTTTCATTAAAGTAACTTCATCAGCATATTCTAAGTCGCCACCTACAGGCAACCCATGTGCAATTCTAGTGACTTTCACACCTAATGGTTTCAAAAGCCTGGCAATATACATTGCCGTGGCTTCACCTTCCACATCTGGATTGGTGGCCATAATGACTTCCGTGATTTCTCCAGACTGAATACGAGCCAGCAACTCTTTTATTTTAATGTCATTTGGGCCAACTCCCTCTAATGGAGACAATTGCCCATGTAACACATGATACCTGCCACGGAATTCACGCGTGCGTTCCATGGCAGCCACATCACGTGGCTCTTCCATCACACACAATATGCTGGTATCTCGCCCCTCGGCCTGACAAATAGAACATGGATTACAGTCCGTTAAATTAAAACAAACGTCACAATAACCAATTTTTTCTTTTGCTTCTATAATAGCCTGAGCCAACCCTTCAGCTCGTGTTTTATCCATTTCTAAAACATAATACGCCAAACGCGCAGCCGTTTTAGAGCCTATTCCTGGCAAAGCACGAAACTGCTCTATTAATTTCGCTAATGGCGCTATATATTGCATATTTTAAAACAATCCAGAAGGCAGATTCATACCGCCAGTAAGTTTACCCATTTCTTGAGCCATCATGTCATCCACTTTTTTAATGGCTTCATTGACAGCAGCAACTACTAAATCTTCCAACATCTCCATATCATCCGCATCCACTACTGTAGGATCAATTTTTAGAGATTGAATTTGTTTCTCACCAGTAATTACAACTTTAATCGCGCCGCCACCTGCAGTTGCTTCTAAAGTACGAGTTTTTAGTTCGTCCTGCATCTTCGCCATTTCACCTTGCAACTTTTGCATTTTTTTCATCATACCAGCCATATTCCCCATATTTCCAAACATTATCTTAGTCCCCCTTATATTCTTCTTTTTTTATAACTTTACCACCAAACATATGTATAGCCTGACGCAAAGCAGGGTGTTCTGCCCCCTCTGGCGGCAATACTGTAGTAACTGGCTTGTTTTTAGGCGGCGCAGTAGGCCCCTCTTTTGGCTTTGCTGCCCCATTTCCCAGTATACAACAAAGCTGCACTGTTTTTCCACAAAATTGAGCTAATACTTTTTCAATCATTACTCGATAATCATCTTTTTCAGTACGTTCTTTAGGAAAAGCTGCCGTAAATTGCACCGTAGCCTGTTTGTCATTTAGACTTATCAAATTTCCTTGGGAAACACAAGCATGAACAGAGCGCTTACCCGTTGTTACCAATTCCTTGAGAACTTGATCCCAAACCGCCTTAACATCTCCCGATACGGAAGGGTTTACCGTTACAGATTCTTGTTGGGATTCTTGACGTGGCTCAACCTTAGCTTCCGCTACTATTATATCTGCTATCACAGGTTTTACTGTTACTGGTTTAACCGGATTACTATAAAGAATTGGTTCTGTCGTCCTTACTATTTCCGGTTCTACATATATAGGAGTATTCGACAACTTGGCCTCTAATGCTGCTATTCTTTCTAATAAATTGGCTATATCCCCCTTCGCCGCAGGGCGACAGAGAGATAGGAAGGTCATTTCAGCCGTAATCCGCGGCTCGGGCGCCCACTTCGCTTCATTGGCACCCTCATTCACTATTTTAATCATATCGATTAATTCTTCATGAGTAAACCCTTCAGCATGTTTAGCCAACATAACCCGATCATCACCATATAACTCAATACTATCAATTGTAGGAGCAGCCTTGAATAACATAATACTTCTCAAATACAAAGCTACTTCTAACAATATTTGTCGAACTTCTTTACCCAATGAAATCAATTCACTTAAAGCCAGTAATATAGTCTTAAAATCCCGTTCCACCAATGAATCCGTAATTCGCCATACCCACTCATGGCCAATAAGCCCTAATAATTTCCGCACCTTATCTGCTGTTATTAAACCATCTTCCATAGTGGTACACTGATCTAAAATACTAAGAGCATCTCGTAGACCGCCATCTGCATGAGATGCAATAAGTTTTAATGCATCTTCCGCCACATGTAAGCCGTTATGCTCAACAATGGTAGCTAACCGTCCTTCAATTTCCCCTGCAGCAATACGTCTAAAATCGTAGCGCTGACATCTAGAATGAATCGTAGCGGGAATTTTATGAGCTTCCGTTGTGGCCAAAATAAAAACTACATGAGCAGGAGGTTCTTCTAATGTCTTTAGTAAAGCATTAAATGCCTCCGTCGTTAACATATGTACTTCATCAATAATATATACTTTATACCGTCCATCTACCGGAGCAAACTTCACAGTCTCACGAAGTTCGCGTATCTCATCAATTCCTCGATTAGAGGCAGCATCTATTTCAAACACATCCATCGAAGTACCAGTATTAATCCCGGCACAATTGGAGCATACATTACACGGCTCATGGGTTGGACCATGGATGCAATTTAAAGATTTTGCTAGAATTTTTGCAGTACTGGTTTTCCCCGTACCTCTCGGACCAGAAAACAAATAGGCATGCGCTATCTTCCCTGATACAATCGCATTTTTTAATGTAACACTAATATGCTCTTGCCCTACTAAGTTTTCAAAATCATGAGGACGCCATTGGCGATATAATGCGATGTAAGCCATCTAACAAACACCTCCTTACTCTAGTTATTCCATACTAAGATACAGTTTCCTTTTTATAAATTAAATTACCCTTATAGTCTCTATCATAGCCAAAAAGCAACCAGAAGTCTGGTTGCTTACTATATGCATTTATCATTTTAGCGTCGGGCCACAACAAAAGTCAGGCGACCTCACGGCACATAAAAATTATCACTTACCGCTGCTTCCTTCCGGACCTGACGGGGTTCATGAGTTTCCATTGCGTAAGACCCAACTTTTGTCGTGGCCCCACTCTAAAATAAATAAATGGCTAAAATATTAAATTTTACGCCAACAATTATCAGTACAATTCATCAACTGACATCCCTATGAAAATATAAATGGCGGAGAGAGAGGGATTCGAACCCTCGGTACAGTTGCCCGTACACACGCTTTCCAGGCGTGCTCCTTCAACCGCTCGGACATCTCTCCAAGTTGTATACTTCTGCAAAACCTTTTATTTATCTGGCTGCAAGAAATATAATATCATTTTACAAGAATATTGTCAACAAGAATATATGAGAATTACATAGGATATTTGTTGGGATTATTTACCAACCCTATAGAAGGCTATTAAGCCAACCTATAGGGTTATACATAAAGAAGACTTGATTCAGATGGAGTTTTAACTCCATCTGAATCTTAGTCGCACTTATCCAGGGACTTAGCCGCTCTTAACTCCCACTTATAGAAGATGGGAGTCTTAGAGCGGTTTAGTCATCGGATAAACAGATCCCATTTATATCAGCACCTTACGTTATTCGGTGCTTGTAACCATATTTAACTTTTGCAGATTACAAAAAAGTACTCTATTTTTTCCATGTTCGTTGAATTTCAGCAATTTCTTCAAATTCACTTTGGAGATTCCAGTATACTCGCTCATAAATTCCAAATAAACGTTGGTATATCTCACGATTTTCTTCATTTGGATAATAAATCTCTTTTATCGTAATGAATTTTTCAACCTCTTTAAGATCACTAATCATGCCTAAGGCATACATTCCTAAAACAGCAGCGCCAAAGGCCGACCCCTCAGGTTCACCTGGAACATGAATTACTCGTCCAAATACATCTGCCATAATCTGAACCCAAACCTTTGAACGAGTAAAGCTACCGCCAACGCGGATTTCATTTACTTCTCCTGCGACTTCCTCTAACGACTTAAAGATACTATACATCCGATAAATAATACCCTCTAGTGTCGCCCGAACCAAGTGGCGCTTCCCATGATTGAGGTTTAATCCAAACAATACTCCACGAGCATTCGCATTATAATAAGGCGCCCGTTCTCCCGAGAAAAGAGGCAGCATAATTAAACCTTCACAGCCAGCAGGTTTTTGTTCTGCGTAGCGACCTAAAATATCATAGGTATCAAGCCCTAGATTTGCTGCAACCCGCTGTTCTGTAGTCGCGAATTTATCTCTAGCCCAGCGAAATGCCACACCACCGTTACTTAATGCTCCACCTAATACCCACGTATCACCTGCAAGATTATAGCACCAAGTTCGCTGTTTTTCATCCGCTTGCGGCTTATTGGTAATCATTCGTACAGCACCGCTGGTACCAATCATGGCTGTCACCTGGCCTGGATTGATAGCACCGGAGCCTAATGTAGATAACACGCCATCACTTGCGCCTAATACTATGGCAGTATCAGATGCCAATCCAAGCTTTTGAGCAATCTCTGGTTTGAGGCTTCTTTCCGTATGAGTCGTAGGCAATACCTCAGATAACCGATCCGCGGTAATTCCTATCATTGCTAACAAATCCTCATCCCATGTACGAGTATGAATGTTGTACAAAGCAGTAGCCGAGGCAATGGATTCATCCACAAAATATTTACCAAATAATCGATGACAGATATACTCTTTAATGCCGATAAACTTCGCAGTGCGAGAAAAAATATCGGGCCGCTCATTTTTAAACCAAATTATTTTAAATAAAGGATACATAGGATGAATTGGACAACCTGTTTTAAAGTAGATCGTACTTGCATCAGGGGATGCTTTTACCTTTTCAATATAGTCCTGAGCACGGGAATCAGCCCAAGTTTGCATACGATCCAAAGCATTGCCATGCTCATCTACAGGAATCACACTATGCATAACTGAACTAAAACATAATCCCGCAATTTCTTCGGGAGCTAACTTTGCTTCGGCAATTGCGCCGCCGACCACTTCCAAAACACCTTGTAAGATTTCCTCAGGATCTTGTTCCGCCCAGGCAGCTTGTGGTGTATATAAAGGATATTCAATTGACCTACTGCCAATTGTCGTACCGTCTGGCCGATAAATAACAGCTCGGCAGCCTGTTGTACCAATATCTACACCAATTATATTTTGCCCACTCATGTTGGAAACCTCCTATAATACATAGTTTTATTAGTAGAAAGAAATGATCAAGCCAACATTTGATCATTTCTTTCTGAATCTAAGTCATAATGAAAATAATAAAGAAGACTTGATTCAGTTGGAGTTTTAACTCCATCTGAATCTTAGTCGCACTTATCCAGTGACTTAGCCGCTCTTAACTCCCACTTATAAAAGATGGGAATCTTAGAGCGGTTTAGTCATCGGATAAACTAAGCTAGAAACATGCTAAGTAATAAGGTAAAGACAAGTCCTGCTACACCAATAATTGTTTCTAATACGGTCCATGTTGATAGTGTTTCCTGAACAGTCATACCAAAGTATTCTTTAATCATCCAAAATCCAGCATCATTCACGTGAGATAAAACAAGAGATCCAGCTCCAGTTGCCAAAACCATTAACTCGGGGCTAGCGCCAGGAGACATCGCAAGAATTGGAGCTACAATGCCTGCAGCAGTCAACATTGCTACAGTAGCTGAACCTGTTGCTACACGAATTAATGCAGCAACCAGCCAACCAAGAACAATCGGGTTTAATTGTGCAGCCGTTGCTAATTTAGCAATTTCTGCTCCTACTCCACTGTCAAGCAACACTTTATTAAAAGCACCGCCGCCACCGATAACCATTAATATACTAGCAACCGCTGGTAAGGATTGGTCACAGTACTTGCCGATTTGAGCCATGGAGAAACCACGCCATAGTCCAAAGGTAAATAAACTGAGCAATACAGAAATCAACAAAGATGTGATTGGATTACCGATAAAATTGAGCACCATCCGAGCAGAAGCATCCTTGGGTAAATAAATATCTGCGAAAGTTGATAATAGCATCAAAAATACAGGGAATAAAATAGTAATCACTGTGATACCAAATCCAGGTAACTCCTCGTCTTTGCGACCAATTTTTACTGTATTAGCTATATTTTCTGGTGGAGTTATCTTCACTTTTTTACTAATAAAAGATGCAAATACTGGCCCTGCTAATATTGCCGTCGGTAAACCTACGATAATGCTATAAAGAATGGTTTTACCTACATCTGCTTTAAAAATGCCTACGGCTGCCATAGCTGCAGGATGTGGTGGAACTAGTCCATGTACCACGGATAAACCTGCAACAAGAGGTAGACCAATTTTAAGTAGAGAAATTCCAGTTTCTTTTGCAATGGTAAATACTAGAGGTAATAATAAAACAAAGCCAACTTGAAAAAATACAGGAATACCAACAATAAATGCTACAAACATCATTGCCCAGTGTACATTTTGTTTACCAAAACGATTAATCAGTGTGCGTGCCACCCGCTCCGCCGCTCCCGATTCTTCCATTAACTTACCAAGCATAGTGCCGAGTCCTAAGACAATAGCAATAAAGCCTAAGGTATTTCCTAATCCTGCCTGAATGGAGCCCACTATTTTGTCAAGAGGCATACCTGTAGATAATCCCACGAAAAAGGAAACAATCATTAAGGAAATAAATGGGTTTACCTTTAATTTTGTAATCAATAATAGTAACAATAAAATAGCAACAAACACAATTCCTAATAACATATTCTGATTCCCCTCCACTCATTTAATAGTTTACCAAAATCCCTAAATCATAGACGCTCCTCTCATTTTATTTTCCGGCGTACAGCGCCTTTTGCTGATGACGTGGTCGTAAGTCCATATAGTTTGAGAAATTCACTTTCGTCTTCTTGTTTTGCGATAGGTTTAGTATTTGTGCGACGGTAGTGTAACTCCTCGTCATCAATCCCTAACTGAATACTTCTTTCAAAAATATTTATATCAATTCGGTCACCGTTTTGTACGATTCCAATCGGCCCTTCTTCGGCAGCTTCCGGCGAAAGATAGCCTATTGATAAGCCTCCCGATGCTCCAGAAAAACGACCATCTGTAACAATTGCTACATTACCTACTTTCCCAATGACTTCTGTAGCCCGATGCATCTCACGCATACCTGGGCCCCCGATAGGTCCTTCATAGCGAATTACTACAACATCACCAGGTACAATGCCCCCATTATCAATGGCATCCATACACTCTTCTTCAGAATCAAATACTTTGGCCGGTCCAGAAAAGATCCACATATCAGATGGCACAGCTGAGCTTTTAACGACGGCTCCCTCAGGAGCTAAATTACCACGAAGCACTGCAATGCCGCCCTCTGCAGTAAAGGCCTTATCAAAATTGCGAATAATAGCACCATCTGCAGGTTTAGCACACTTAAGATTTTCTTCTAAAGTTTTACCGTTAATCGCTAGCGTATCTAACGTTAGTACCGACTTCAATTCATTCATAATCGTAGGAATACCACCTACTGGATATAAATCAGCTACCGTATATTCCTGACTATTTGGAACAACTCTAGTAATGAGAGGAACGTAGCGGCTAATGCGGTCAAAGTCATCATAAGTTACTGCAAGTCCACATTCATGAGCAATCGCTGGAAGGTGTAGTACCGTATTCAAAGACCCTCCCATTGCCAAGACCACTGCTACCGTATTATCAAAAGCAGCTTTACTCATAATATCTCGAGGCTTAATATCCTTTTGTACTAAGTCCATAATGACCAGGCCGGTATCATATGCCACCTTATGTCTAAGTTCACTTAATGCAGGGACTGCTGCTGATCCAGGAAGAGACATGCCCAATGTTTCAGCAACAATACACATGGTATTTGCAGTGCCAAGAAAAGGACAGACGCCAGCTGTAGGATAGTAATCTACCGTAACCTCGACTAGCTTCTCCTCATCAATTTCCCCTCGGATAAACTGTTGCCTAGCAGCTTTCGATTCTGCAGGCTTTATTTTATTAATCATAGGACCACCTGTTACCATGGCGGCTGGAATGTTTAAACGAGCAGCTGCCATCAGCATGGCAGGAACAATTTTGTCACAAGAGCCCAGCAATACCATGCCATCAAAAATCCCATGCGCCCGAATCATTACCTCAATCGAGTCAACAATTAATTCTCTGCTAGGCAATACGTATTTCATACCATCATGTCCTTGAGCAATACCATCGCAAATGGCTATCGTATTAAACTCTAAAGGATAACCACCCGCTTCTATTATTCCTCTCTTTACATCTTCTGCAAGTTCTCGAAGATGACAATGTCCAGGAACAATTTCATTCCAAGAGTTAACCACTGCAATAATCGGCCGATCCAAATTTTTATAAATTGCGCCGCATGATCCTAGGTGACCTTTGGCGATCGCCCGCTGATAAGCTGGCAATTTGTTAAGAGTTGTACTCATTTTAATGCCCCTTTGAAATTAAATATCTATTTCATTTCTTATTATGAAATATTTTTTCACAACTAATTATCATAATATACTGCTTTTTTACGAAAAGCAATAGGGCGCAAAAAATATTTCTTTTTCCAAGTGAAAATAGATATTATTTTTCTAAACAGCAAGCAACCTCCTTGCAGGATAGCAAAGTGTCTGTTACAATATTCCTACATAAGAAAAGACTTGGCTTGTGCCAAGTCCTCGGACGCAGGCAGAAGCCTTAGTCGTTCTTACTTGGAATCAAGAAAGTGTTATACTTTCTGATTCCGTAAAAAAGATCCTTTTAGCACAAAAGGGTGGAGGCCGTTGAATGGAACGTAATGAAAATATAGTAAGCTCATGCTTGCCTCGGATACGCAGTAGCTTTACTGATTTAACCAAAACAGAACAAAAAACTGCAACTTATATTTTGGAAAATCCATCGGAAGTCATTCACATGACCATTACAGAATTGGCTGAAGCAGCTCAAAATGCCGAAGCAACGGTTTTTCGGCTGTGCAAAAAACTAGGATTTTCTGGATACCAAGAGTTAAAAATTGCCTTAGCTGGTGATTTATATACCCCTCTAGAATCTGTTTACAAAGAAGTAGACCCTACAGACTCGATTCGCACAATGGCGAGTAAAATATTCTTAGGGATTAACGAAGGGCTGCAAGACACCCTCAAAATTATCGATGAAGATGCTATTGAAAGGGCCATTCAAGCCATCACCACCACGCGGCGTATCGATGTTTATGGCTCTGGGGGCTCAGCCATCATAGCTTCTGATATAGAACATCGGTTTATGCGTTTTGGTATCTCGGTAAGGTCTTATTCTGACCCACATCTCCAGATAGCATCAGCGACCCTACTTCAGCCAGGGGATTTAGTCATTGCAGTATCTCATACAGGTGCAAATCGGGATGTATTAGAGGCTGTAGAAATGGCCAAAAGCAATCAAGTTACTACCATTGCTATTACAAGCTATCTACGTTCCCCCCTCAGCCAAGCAGTAGATATTGCACTCCATGGCATGGGTAGGGAAGTCACATACCGCTCGGAAGCCATGGCTTCTCGCTTGATTCATCTAGCTATTGTCGACGTCTTATACGTTGGATCACTGCTTCGCCAACAAGATAAAATCATCGAAAACATGAAAAGAGTTCGTAAGTCCATTGCGAAACGAAAAATATAAGAAAAGACTTTGCTTAGGCCAAGTCCTCAGACGAAGGCAGAAACCTTAGTCGTTCTTACTTGGAATCAAGGAAGTGTTATACTTTCTGATTCCGTAAGAAAAGGTTATTAACTCACCTGAGTTAATAACCTTTTTCTTGTTTTACCACATTAAAAAATCGATTTACCTATACCTTTTCTTTATTATAATGAGTTAATGCTAATAAGACAGCTTTATACATAATAGTAGCGCCTATTAGCAGCGCATTCTCATCTATATCAAAATAAGAACTGTGCAAGTGGTAATTTTCTTCTCCCTCTTTACCACACCCTAACCAAAAAAACGCTCCTGGAACTTTTTCTAAATATCTGCCAAAGTCTTCTGCAGCTAAGACAGGTTGAACATCCGAGTGTATTTGCTCATCATCGAGTACTTGCTGGGCTGCCAGTATAATCAAATCCGTAGGCTCTGCCCAATTACTTAGTACAGGATAACCATATTGATAATCCAAAACATAACTTCCTCCCTGGGCAGCTGTGATACCAGTTACTGTACGTTCTACCTTTTTAGCTATCTGTCTACGTATTTTTTCACTAAGAGTCCGTACCGTTCCATCCAATAGGACTTCCCTAGCAATTACGTTATACCTCTCGCCACCCTGTATATTGCCAATGGAAAGTGTTGCGGCTTCCAAAGGATCAATTTGACGGTTCATTATATGGCCCAAACCTTGTATTACATCAGCAGCCATCGTTATCGCATCAACCCCATGCTGGGGCTGGCCAGCATGAGCTGCCTGACCTAGAATTTTGATACCAATTCGATCTGAGGCTGCCATTAAGGGACCTTGACGAGTTCCAATATGGCCGCAAGGAAGATCTGGCCATAAATGTAAACCAAAAATTACATCCACATCCTCTAAGACACCATCTGCTATCAATAAACTAGCACCGCCAATTGGAGCTGCTTCCTCTGCAGGTTGAAAAACGAATTTTATCGTCCCCGCAAATTCTCCATGACACAAAGAAAACGCTTTGGCTACGCCTAACAAAATCGCCATATGGCCATCATGACCACAAGCATGCATAACCCCTGGACGCTTAGAACGATAAGGAACATCGTTTGTTTCTGTAATCGGAAGAGCATCCATGTCACTCCGCAGGGCAACTGTAGGACCAGGGTATTTACCGTGGATAACACCACAAACCCCAAAGTGATCCTTAAATGTTAAAACTTCAATGCCCATGCTCTGCAAAATAGCAACGATCTCTCTCGATGTTTCTTCTTCTTCTCGACTTACTTCTGGATTGCTGTGAAACAAACGCCTCCAAGAAACTAACTGCTTCTCAAGATCTAGTGCCTTCCTCTCATCCCACATTCTTTAAAACCACCTTTTATGATAAATCACAATACGATTTACCAGAACTATATACGTATTATATCATATGTTTTAGGGCTTTTTAAAGACATTTCCTTAAATTGCTTTATTGGTTCAACAAAAAAGCCCCCATATTTTTATGAGAGCTTTCTAATTCTAAGAAACTCCGATGCTAGTTTTATCCCGCTAATCAGCTGCCTTTTTTAACAAAGAATTCAATAGCACCTTATACAATTTTCGTGGACGCCCTTTCGCCAACATCTCTGCCCCAATTACTTCGGCAAGACCTTGGTCAACCAGGGTAGATAGAAGTCGTCTAGCACTACGTGGAGTAATTGCCAGATATAGGGCCAAATCATCAGCCGCAATTGTATCCTTATCTAATTTGTTAATCGCAGCTAACAGCTTATTCACTGTTGTATTACTTATATTTAGGGTATCCGCAAATTGTCTAAGAATAGCGTCATCGACACGAATTGAATACTTAAGATGGGTAGCTGAACTGAGTGGCCCAATTGCCTCCCTATTATCTGTTACTACCATCCAAAGACCTTTTCCCCTTTGTTTTGCAAGACCAAGGGCATTATACGCATTTTCCTCCGCAGCGTAAGCAGTTGATCCAAAACCAATACCGCCACTTACCTTAGCAGCTACACTACGGGTAATTTCTTCTAGAATTGGCATAATGGTAAAATCAGCAGTAACTTCTTCAAGTATCCCCCGAGTAGAATATAAGGTATACTGCCCCTCTCCCCGAACAACGATGGAACCTTTAATTCTTTCGGCATAGCCAACCAGTATTTCATATAATCTCAGTTCAATTCGCTTTACCCCGTAACTAGAGCTGGCACGCACGATATCTTCATAATCATCAATTGCTATATGCTGAATGGCAATTTGCCCCCCCTTAAACCGCTGGGCTTCAAATGCACTAATCGCAATATCAAGTGTTGTACGAATATTACTACGCGTTGGCCATATGCGAAAAGCAGGAACGCCCATTTCCTTTAATTTTTCATAGGTTGCTAAAAGGCACGTAACTGCAATATTTGTTTTACCATCTTTCCATAGCTGATAATGATATTCCGTTATATCTTTTGCAGAAGTAACTCCGCTATAATGATTTACATAAATTTGCGGCAAGGGCAAATTGATATCAGTAAATGTCTCTTCAATTTCTTCTTCGCTGAAGGTATCAAAACTTATGCTACTGAGATTCAGTTTTTCAATATACGTAATTTGTAGTAAGGCACGCCACAAACTAGACCCTGCGTGTGGAATATAAAAAATTGGTTTTGCAACTTTTAATTGTAGAGCATGTTCATAAGGAACAATTCCTGAAAATACCCATACATCCACATCATTAGAACGTTCTGCTATTATATCTCCTACTTCAAGCGCATCCTGATACACGATAGGAATTGGTATTAAAATATCGGCCCGTTCCATTGCCACTTTATTTGCTAATACAATAGAATCAGCTGGCCCCACAATCGCCACTCTTATCTTATTCATCATTTTTCTCCCATAATGATATAACAATTACTTCTTTACCTATTATTATACCTATTTCAGGAGAAATTACCAAGTAAATGACAGAACACGCACCTATTATGAAACAAGAAACCTATAAGAATAGATAATCTTGTTACTTTTTATTTTTAGTAGCAATATCCACCCAAACTGCTAAAACTAAAATACTTCCCTTTACAATATACTGCCAAAAAGTTTCAATATTAAGCATACTCATACCGTTGTCCAAGCTAGCCATAACCAAAGCGCCAACGATAGCGCCACCAATACTTCCTACCCCCCCCATTAAACTGGCACCACCTATAACACAGGCAGCGATCGCATCCATCTCCGCATTTTGTCCTGCAGCGACGGAAGCAGCATTAAGTCTTGAACAGAGCAATATACCTGCAATCGAAACCAAGAAACCATTAATTGCAAATATACTTAATGTCATCTTATTAACATTAATTCCGGATAATTTAGCTGCTTCTATATTTCCACCTATTGCATAAATTCGGCGGCCGAATACAGTTTTATTTAATACATAAGTAAAAATAACGGCCAATACAGCGAGAATAAATACAGGAACAGGAAATCCTTGATATGAATTTAAGACAGTTACAAGCAATAATATCAAAGCCGCACTTAAAACAATTTTTAAGGTTTCAACCGATAAAGGGCGAAGGGCCAAGTTATATTGAAGGCGCAATTTTCGGCTGCTTATCGAAGTATAAATGATTGTTGCAATAGCCAATATCCCTAAAAATATTCCAATTCCTTCTACTAAATAGGCATTACCTAAAAACCTAATTTCTGGGCTCAAGGATGCTACGGTAGTGCCTTTCGTTGCTCCTACAAGAATTCCCCGAAATACCAATAGCCCGCCCAGCGTCACAATAAAGGAAGGTATTTTTTTATAAGCAATTAACCACCCATTAAACAATCCAATAGATAAACCTACTAATAATGTAATTCCCATAGCCAAAATACCATCCACTTTAAACCATACATTCGTAATTGCTGCTATACCACCTAGTAAACCCATTAATGAGCCTACCGAAAGGTCAATGTGTCCAGCTATAATTACAAAAACCATACCAATGGAAAGAATCCCAGTTATCGACATCTGTCTAAACAAATTAGATAAATTCCTTGCACTCAAGAAATCTCCATTTGTAGCAAACGTAAAGATTAGCCATATGGATACCAATGCAAATACCATAGTATAGGTTTTAACATTAAAATTAAACATTGATTTCAATGGACTTTGATGCCACTTATTCACTTTTGCATTCGTTTGCTCTATCTTCGTCGTCACCCTCTAGTCCCTCCTACAGCACAATGCATGATTTGTTCCTGGTCTAAATCCTTATTAATAAACTCGCCTTTAATTTTACCTTCATTCATTATTACAATACGATCGGCCATACCAAGAATTTCTGGTAAATCTGAGGATATCATAATAATCGCGATACCTTCCGCCGTTAAATTGTTAATTAGATTATATATCTCATATTTGGCACCAACATCAATCCCTCTAGTAGGTTCATCTAGTATTAATACCTTTAATTTTCGCAGTAAATATTTTGCTAGGATTACTTTTTGTTGGTTGCCACCACTTAGATTTTTAATGAGGGCATCCAAGCCCGGTGTTTTTATTTTTAACTTATCGATAAAATGATTTGTATCCGTTAATTCTTTACAATCATCTATGCAGTCTAAGTTTAATCGATAATTTTCAATATTCGCCAGTGTCATGTTTTGCTTAACAGACATTTGCTCTATAATCCCATGACGTTTACGATCCTCTGGCACCATAGCGATGCCATATTGCAATGCATCATTAGGATGATTAATTTTTATCTTCTTTTTATTTAAGAAAACTTCACCATACTGTTTGCCAGCATGAAAACCATAAATAGCAGAAACCAATTCTGTCCGACCAGCCCCTACTAAACCTGCAAATCCTAAAACCTCACCTTGTTTTAGGTGAAAACTTACATTATCAACTAATTTCTTATTGGCTTCGTTAGGATCGTATACAGTGTAATTTTTTACAGCAAAAATCTCTTGTTCAGTTACGTGAGCTACTTTAGGATATAAATCAGTAATTTCCCGCCCTACCATCATTCTTACAATATCATCTCGAGTAAGTTCATTCTTAGAATTTGTGCCAATGGATTGACCGTCACGAATAACGGTTACTGTATCTGCTAAACGGAATACCTCATCTAATTTGTGAGATATATAAATACAGGTAACTCCCTTAGCTTTAAGTCGCCCTAAAATATCCATTAAAATCTCCACTTCTCCTTCTGATTGAGAAGCAGTAGGTTCATCCAGTATCAGTAACGTAGCATTCTTCGCCAAAGCCTTCGCGATTTCAACCAATTGTTGCTGACCTGTTCCTAAATGTTTAACAAGGGTATCGGGGTTAATGTCTAATTTCATTTCTTTTAATAAATCCTGGGTTTGGGCTAGCATTGCAGGAGTATTAATAAAACCTTTTTTACTGCATTCATTACCCATAAAAATATTCTCATACACGGCAAGTTCCTTAAATAGGGCCAATTCTTGATGGATAATAGCTATGCCAGCCTGCTCAGCATCTCTAATATTTTTAATGATAAGATTCTTATTGTTAAAAAATATCTTTCCTTGGTAAGTGTCATGAGGATACACTCCACTTAGTACTTTCATTAAAGTTGACTTGCCAGCGCCATTTTCGCCACATAAAGCGTGAATTTCTCCCCGCTTTACTTTAAATGAAACATTTTTTAGTGCTTTTACTCCAGAAAATTCTTTGACGATATCCTTCATTTCTAAAATAAAATCATTCATTTTTATCCCCTCAAATCATAATTGGGAAGGCGGGGAAAACTCTTTTCCCCACCTTTTATATAGACTATCCTTTTGGCCATTTATCCTTTGATACATTTTTAAAGATATCTTCTAATTTGTTGTAACCATCCTTAATTACAGTTTCTACTATATTCTTAGAATCCACTGCAATCGGAGTAAGTAAAATAGCTGGAACATCTTTCGTACCATTATTCACTACGCCATCTGTTTTAATTGAGTCACCTTTGGCAAGTTTTACAGCGAGATCTGCTGCAGAGGTTGCCAGGTTCTTGATAGGCTTATACACAGTCATGGTTTGTTTGCCTTCTACGATTCTTTGACAAGCTGCTAACTCAGCATCTTGACCGGAGATGGGAACTTTTCCACCTAAACCTTGCGCTGATAATGCTTGGATAGCGCCACCTGCCGTACTATCATTTGAAGCAACAACAGCATCAATCTTGTTGTTATTCGCAGTCAAAGCATTCTCCATAATCTTCAATGCTTCTTCTGGCAGCCAATCCTTGGCCCATTGGTCTCCGACCACTGTAATGTCACCTTTGTCAATTAAGGGTTTTAAAATATTCATTTGTCCTTGACGGAACATCTTAGCGTTATTATCGGTAGGTGACCCCCCCATCAAAAAGTAATTTCCTTTAGGAGCTTCCTTTATGACTGCTTGGGCCTGCAATTCGCCAACTTTGATATTATCAAAGGATATATAGTAATCAACATCGGACTTAGTTATGAGACGATCATAAGCTAATACCTTAACACCAGCTTTATGAGCCTGTTCAATAATTGGTGCAATAGCCTCCCCATTGTGAGGAATAATAACTAACACATTGATACCTTGAGATATTAGATTTTCACATTGAGAAAATTGCGTTTGGTCATCACCATTCGCAGACTGAACAACAACTTCCGCACCTAATTCTTTGGCTTTTTGTACAAAAAGATCACGATCATGCTGCCATCTTTCTAGCCTCAAGTCATCCATACTAACACCGATTTTAATCGTTTTACTTTTTGGAGCCTCCTTGGAAGTAGTCGCCTCCTGTTTGGTACATCCAACCACCCCTAGTAAGGAAATAATACAAATCGCTACCAAAAGAACTAATCTTACATTTTTACCTTTAAACACAGTGCTTCCCTCCAACTATTTTATGATTCTAAAAATAATGAGATGGATTTTATATCGCCTCCTATGTGAATCATTTTTACCTAAGGCGCTGCGACGCTAAATATAGCATCCCGGCAGCCGTTGATTCCATTGGCCTTTTAGACTTCTAAAAGATATTGATTCAGAATCGATTTTATTTTTTCTTGTCGCCCTGATTGATTGTTTATCCTTTGATTTTCCATTGCATACTTTTCTAATGTATGAAAATCAGCATTCCCTGAAACGATAGCAAGACCTATGCCCTCTGTAAAACTATGATAGCGATCAGCAAGAACATCTTCAAAAACTCTATCTTCAATGAGTTTCTGCGCAACTTTTAACCCTCTAGCAAAACTATCCATTCCAGCGATATGAGCATAAAATAGATCATCCGTATCAATCGATCCTCGTCTTGGCTTGGCATCGAAATTAAGTCCCCCCTTGCCCAAGCCGCCATTCTTCAAAATTTCATACATTGCTAAGGTTGTTTCGTACATATCTGTGGGAAACTCGTCTGTATCCCAACCTAGCAATAAATCTCCCTGGTTAGCATCCACCGATCCAAGAATACCATTAATTCTGCACCATCTAAGTTCATGTTGGAAGTTATGACCTGCAAGTGTAGCATGATTGGCCTCAATATTCATCTTAAAGTGTTCCAGCAAACCATATCTTTCTAAGAATGCCACCGCTGCTGCTGCATCAAAATCATATTGATGTTTGGTAGGTTCTTTTGGTTTGGGCTCAATTAAAAACTGTCCTGTAAAGCCAATCTCCTTGGCATAAGCAACAGCCATATGGAAAAATTTAGCTAAATTATCTAATTCTAATTGAAGATCAGTATTAAGCAGAGTCTCGTAGCCTTCTCTACCACCCCAAAACACATAATTTTCTGCCCCTAACTCCTTCCCAACTTCTAAGCCTTTTTTTACCTGTGCCGCACTATAAGCAAAAACATCCGCATTGCAACTCGTAGCTGCTCCATGGACAAAACGAGGATGGGAGAAAAGATTGGCCGTATTCCAAAGTAATTTTGTCTTACTTGTTTTCATATATTCCTTAATCATAGTTACCATTGTATCTAAGTTTTTATTTGTCTCTTGTAAGGTACTTCCCTCAGGAGCTATATCTCGATCATGAAAGGCAAAAAAAGGGACATTTAACTTCTCAAATAATTCAAAAGCTGCTTCGACCCTTACTTTCGCTTTATCCATTCCCGTATACTGATCCCATGGTCTGGTCATCGTCGCTGCACCGAAGGGATCGGCCCCCTCAGCCGTAAAGGTATGCCAATAAGCAACTGAAAACCGTAATTGTTCTTCCATGGTTTTCCCAGCCACTATTTCTTCTGGATTATAGTATTTAAACGCCAATGGATTTTTTGATTTAGCACCTTCATAGGCAATCTTTGTTACATTCGCAAAATAAGTCATCTTATATCCTCCATTTTTTAAATCGTTACGTGCAATACTTCAAAAGTATCTTTTAATGTTTTATACAGTCCACGATATACAGGGTACATGTCATTGTATTTTTTCACATGCTCTAAGATAGGCTCTATACTATCTAAAGTTTTAATGGTCGCTTCACAGGCGTTTTCGACATTGGTAAATACCCCTGCACCTACTGCCGCTAAAATAGCCGCACCAAAGGCGGGCCCTTCAACCGAATTGACAACATCGACGCGTAAGTTAAGAATATCTGCTAATATTTGGCGCCATAGAATACTGTTTGCTCCCCCTCCGCTCACCCTAATAGCTTGAATGGAAATGTTTTGTTCCCGCGTTATTTCTAGGGAGTCCCTTAGACCAAAAGCTACCCCTTCTAAGATTGCCCGTGTCATATGTCCTCGTTTATGAGACATACTCAGTCCGATAAAAGTCCCCTTAGCATAAGGATCACTATAAGGTGTACGTTCACCCATTAAATAAGGAAGAAATAATAAACCCTCACTCCCCGGTGAAACCATCTTTGCCTCTTCCAATAGTGTTTTAAAACCGTCCTCTCCTAACTGACAAACCTCTTCAACCCACCATTTAAGACAAGACGCAGCCGACAACATAACGCCCATAACATGCCATTTCCCATTGGCATGACAAAAGGAGTGAAGACGGTTCTGAACATCCACAGCGTAATTCTCCTGACAAGCAAACACCACCCCTGACGTTCCCAAAGCTACAGACGCAACACCTGCCGACACAACGCCAGCCCCAACTGCGCCACAAGCTTGATCTCCACCGCCGCCAACTACGGGAGTTCCTAGGCGTAACCTAGTTTCTGAAGCTGCCCGGGAGTTTATCTTGCCAGTTACTTGATCTGATTCATAGCACTTCGGTAACACGTTTTCACGCAAACCTAGTACTTGCAGCATTTCTGGGGACCAACGCCGATTGGCAACATCAAAAAACAATGTACCGGAAGCATCGGATACATCTGTTGCATATTCTCCTGTTAACTGAAAACGTATATAATCCTTGGGCAGCAAAACGTGTCTTATTTTTTCATATACATCGGGACAATTTTTTCTGACCCATAACACTTTAGGAGCTGTAAAGCCTGTCAGCGCCTTATTGCCAGTATATTCGGATAATTTTTCACCTAATTGCTTGGTGAGGTAGTCGCACTCAGCATAAGTCCTTTGATCACACCATAACAATGCAGGCATGAGAATCTGATCCTCTTCCCCTAAAAGTACTAACCCGTGCATCTGCCCACTGAGGCCAATGCTACTTATTCTTTCTCCAGCAGCACCCGATTTTTCTACGATTTCTTTAATACCTTCTTTAGCAGCTTGCCACCAGTCTTCAGGATTTTGCTCAGCCCAGCCAGGTTTAGGATAATACACAGGATAATCCTTGGACACGGTTTGAATAACTTTCCCTTCTTCACTCATCAACAATAATTTGACAGAAGATGTTCCAAGATCAATCCCTAAGAAAGCATCCATATTACTCCTCCATTCTTCCTTTATATAATTTCTTATACATCTTTCGACTTAATTTGTTGTTTGTACAAACTAAGTTAAGTTAAAAAAATAGTTTGTTGTATGGATAAACTATTTCAACGTTAGTTAAAAAATTCCTGCAAGGATTATCTTTTTACAACTTATTTTTTTCATAGTCACTCTTTATAGATCCTTACCACCTATTTTTGTAAGGATCTATAAACGAGAAACATTACTACACTACAGGCGAAGCATAAAGTCTGGATATGACCAGCGCTGCGGCCCCCATAGCACAAGCGTGCATATTAAGCTCAGAAGAGAGTATTTTTACAGAATAATATTTAGAAGCAAAACAACGGAGTTCAACTTCTTTGCGAAGTTCATCCATAAGTATATCACCTACTAAAGGCAACGTATTTCCGATTATCACGATTTCAGGATTAAAAGCATTAATTAGATTGGCTACACCAATTCCCAAGTACTTTCCTACATATTTAAACCCTTCTTGAGCAGCGTCATCCCCATTTGTTGCTAAATCAATAAGATCGAAAACGCTTAACGATTCTACAGAAGTATGCTTTTGCATGTATCGAAATAATGCCTTTTCTGATGCATACTCTTCCCAGCAGCCGTGATTTCCACAGGAACAAGTCATGCCATTTAGCTCAACCGTCATATGACCAATTTCACCAGCCAATCCCTGTGAACCCCGATACACTTCGTTGTTAATGACAATTCCCGCTCCAATGCCAGTTCCAGCGCTAACATATAATAGATCTGTCGCTTTTTTGCCTGAGCCAAACCACTTCTCACCAATCGCCCCTGCATTTGCTTCGTTATCAATAAATACGGGGACTTGGAATCTAGTTTCAACAATCTCTTTAAGCTTAACGTCTGTCCAGCATAAATTAGGTGCTGACAGAATATGACCCTGTTCATAATTTACAATACCAGGAACACCAATCCCTATACCAATAACGCCACGCACAGAAGGCGGTGCATTTTTAATGGCTTCTTCTATTAATTGAAAGAGATCATCAATTCTCTGTAAAGAGGAATTACCATTCTTCTTTACACTAATACGTCTTTCCCAAATTATTTCTCCCGCGAAATTCGTTAGTACGCTCAAGATATAGTTTACGCCAAGGTCTATACCTATAATATTTCCTACCTCTTTATTAATAGAAAGATGTACTGGCTTGCGTCCACCCTGTGATTCTCCCGTCCCGGTTTCCATAATAAGTTCTTCTGCCAGCAATTCATCTACTAAAGCCGAAACTGTGGATTTATTCAGACCAGTCACTTTTGCTATCTCCGCTCTAGAAATTGGTTTCTTTTTATATATAGTATTTAGAGCTATGGCTTTATTAATTTGTTTTACTAAAATTTGATCAGCAGTTATCATATCTCACTCTACCTGTCTTTTTATTGTTATTTCTTGTTTTCAAGCATATAATCTAATATTTAGTTTGTATATCCAACAAACTAAATTTCTTCAGCAATATCCCTATTTCCTGCTTTTCAAAAGATATTATTTTCCTTTTTATAAAGAAGACTTGATTCAGATGGAGTTTTTAACTCCATCTGAATCTTAGTCGCACTTATCCAGGGACTTAGCCGCTCTTAACTCCCACTATAGAATATGGGAGTCTTAGAGCGGTTTAGTCATCGGATAAAGAGAAAAGGGTCTTCCGTTTAACAGCTTTAACATCAGCAAATGTTATGTTTTTTCTGGTTCACAAAAAACCAGCTAACCAAAGTAAAGCTTAGTTAGCTGGCTTTTCTATAAGTTCTAATTATTTTAAGATCCTTACTGGTGTACCTAATGGAACGATTCGAGATAGTTCTAGTACGTCTTTATTATACATTCGAATACAACCATGAGAGACAACACGACCAATTGAAGATGGGTCATTGGTTCCATGAATGCCATAGTGAGGTCTACTCAACCCCATCCACATTGCACCAAAGGGACCGCCCGGATTCGGTGCTTTATTAATAATAGAATAGGTACCAGTCGGCGTTGGGGTAACCATTTTACCAATACCCACTGGATAATACTTAACAGCTGAGCCACCTTGATAAAGTACTAGTTGTTTGGCTGACAAGTTTACAATAATTGAATACGCCACATCTATCCACCTCCTCTTTAGCATATGCGAAAACTATGTTAACGCTAACTAAAGTAAGGTGCTAAGATTATTTATCTTGCAACATACCAATCATTTCTTTAATTAAATCTTTTGCTAGCAACGCATTCATTAAGTGGTCCTGGGCATGCACTAATAATAGACTGACTTCTTGTTTTTCCCCCTGTGCCTCCAATTGTAATAGATTGGTCTGCATAGCATGTGCTTTTTGTAATTCCTTGGTGGCATCATCAAGCCGTTCTGCTGCGTCTTTATGTTTACCCGAACGCGCTGCCGTTAATGCCTCAAAGCAATAACTACGCGCATTGCCCGCATGCAAAATGATGGTAAAAATAACTTGTTCTCTTTCCACCTTATACCTCCCTCAGATCCTGTTCCTGTTTCACCAGGCTAAAGGCTTGTTCTAAAACACCAATAGCATCAACACGACCATAGTTAATCCCATTGATTACGGCACATCCCTTTTTCCTTGACGTAGCTAATGCCTTAATATATTTCTCTTTGTAACAAATCTGTGGTGCAATGAGCACTACATCATAGTTGTTTATATACTTCTCCATTTCATCAACAGAACAAGCAAAAATGTCCATATTATTTATCTGCTGTTTTTCTCTCTCTGCCTTCATTTTACTCATCAAAAGTCCTGTTGACATACCTGATGCACATACTAATAAAATATTCATGGTAGTCTCCTTTTAGTTTAACGTTACTTAATTGTTACTACTTGCCACAGATAGATTGCTCTTGTTCTTCCTTAACTTTGGCATTATCCCATATTTTTAAAAAGGGATAATAAATGATCCCAGCAATAATAAAATTTAAAACTTGCAGCGCTATCCCCTTCCAGTCTCCCGTTACCAAAAAACCACTGACAAAAGCAGGAGTCGTCCAGGGAGCCAAAGCATAGGGTTTGGCAACGATTCCCGAATTCATAAATACAAAAGTAGTCATTACACAAACCAAGGGAGCGATAATAAAGGGAATCATCATAATTGGATTCATTACGATCGGCATACCAAATGTAATTGGTTCATTAATATTAAAAAAACCTGGCAAAATAGAAGTTTTGCCCAATGCTTTTAATTGGCTGGATTTTACGGTAGTAAATAATAATACTGCTAATGCTAGAGTGGTACCAGAACCACCAATAAGAATAAAAGCATCAATAAATTGTTGACAGATAACATTGGGAATTGCTTCACCGACACTTTTAGCCGCAGCATTTTGTTGGGTAAAAGCCAACCAAATAGGTCCCATAATTCCTGTCCCGACTAAAGCTTGGCCATGTATTCCAAAGGCCCATAAAAGTTGAATGGCAAACACTGCGAATAATGTCGCTGGCAGCGTACCACCTAGATTTAAAAGAGGGGCCGTAACCACTTTATTAATAACGCTAGGAATGGATAACCCTCCCACATCTGCTAACGATACATTAACTAGTAATATTATAGTTAGAATAACGAAACCAGGCAGTAAGGCTGCAAAGGATCTTCCTACGGAAACAGGAACTCCTTTTGGCATAGTAATGATAATATTCTTATTAATCATAAACCGCTGTACTTCCACCACAAATATCCCAATAATCATAGCAACAAATAATCCTTCACTCCCCATTAATCTAGAGGCAATATTGCCATCCTTGGTTAAAGGTGAGGCTAGGAGAAACGCAGAAACGCTCAAAAGACCCGAAGACAAGGTATCTATTTGATAGGAAGCAGCTAAGCCATAGGCCACGGAAAAAGCTGCTACCAGACCCATAATACCAAAAGTGGCACTCACTACTGCAAGCAAAGCAGCACTATAGGGGGCCACTATTTTAGCAAAGAATTCGATTGGTGGAAAGGCAAAAACCAAAAAAAACGATCCAATTAATAATAGGGGAATGGTAGCAACTACACCATCCCTGATTGCTTGCAAATGCCTGTGTTCCGAAATTTTACCTACAATCGGCAGGAAATATCTTTCAAGAAATCTAATTAGCTTATCCAGTAACAAACACCTCCTAACCCATATAAGCTGGCTATGTATAATGAATTAATTTAACAATATTGCAATATTCGCTGATAGGTAACTTGATACGCAAATTTTCTTCGATAGACTGTAGGGCCGCCTCTACAATAACGTAGATTTCTTTATCTATCTCCATATCTATTAATTCGCAGGAATTGGAAGGAGCAATAATTTCACCTGTAAGCAATTTTTCAATGGCACAGGCCAAATGAAGAATTAAGCCAATACTGGCATCCTCACTAATGACAAAACCATTTCTAGCTAGCTCCAAGTAAAATAAGCGGAAAGATTCCATAAACTTTTCACTATCAATACTAACATGCTCACTAATAATCTTTTGCATAAAACTTAGCCTATCTAACGAGAATACAGTTTTTCCTTCCGAAATGTTTTGCTCTTCATCTACATTTACGTCTAAAGATATGTTACAAGGTAAAGTTTCTTTCCCATCACAAAATACGTTTGCTAATAAAACGTCTAGTTTGCCTTCGAGTAATTGTTTTGGAGAAATATAGTGTACAACACTATCCTTTGGCCGAATACTACTAACTACGGCGATTAGATTTTTTTCTTTTTTTATCTTAGTTAGCTTAGCGTCAAAATCCTTCATGCTAGAAATTTCCATAGGAATGATATCAACCCTTCTCTCTTGGGCGGTTAATAAACCTTCAATCATAGTTTTCAGCTTAATGGCTGTACCTTTACCAGTAATACAAGCTACTACAATTACATCATTCTTTAGACGATTACTAATTTCAGGTGGATTTGAATAAATCCGACCAATATAAGGACTCAAGTTAGTTACAGCATAATATATATCATCTAAAGGAACTCGCATTAGCGATTTTCTAACAGCTTCTAGTACCATGGGCGTGCTGGTCATCTCTATGGTTTTTATCGGGATGGATGTATTCTCATAAATCATATGGCCAAACATCACTAAAGATCCCATATCAACTAGCATGATGACGCCTTGCCCTTCATTTCGTTCTTTCACTAGTTGCGTAATTTCCGCTAGTGCGGTTTCCGTCTTTTTCTCAAGAGGCATATCGTATCCAATGGCATGTTGTTCACCGAGCAGTCGATTGGCAACTTCGGCCATGGAGCTGGCAGTACTTGTCCCATGCATGGCAACAACTACACCAACCCGCCCATGATATTCCTTGCCAATATACTCATCTAATACGATAAACATGGTGATAAACCCTATTTCATCAAGTGGTATCTGTATACCAAAAGTATCTTTTAACAATACTCCAAAATGAACCGCTGCCGAAAATTCTTTAGTATAGGATTTCTGTATTTCAGCTAAATGGGGATTTGAAATTTCCTTTCCTTCGCGAATCCTCTCCAGGGTGCTGGATATATGTATCGACATTCCAAATAGGATCTTATCATTAAATTGCTTACCAATTTTATTAGATGCATACCGCAAAAACTTTTGCGTTACATCTACCACTTTTCTATCCACTATTTTATATAATGCTTCTAAGTTATCTTTGCGAAACTTAGCCATATACTGCTTAATATAGGTATCAATATCCAACCCCATAATGAGTTGAATATTTTTTTCGCTCATCCCCTTCATTCTGAGGCTTTTTATTTTTTGTTCTAGCACTTCATAAATACTTACTGTATCCCTATATTTAATTTGAATTTTTTTCCCATGAGAAACTTGAAAAATAATATCTTCTGTTAGGCCAATCGTATCAAGATCCTCTCGATGTTCCTTGTATTTCACGAAGCCTTTCAGAATGTATTCTGGTAATTCCTCACTACTGACTTTGATAATTTCATCCTTGCTGCCTACATAATCTAAAAATGCCCTAGCACAACTAAGTTTGATATCACTTTTTAGTTGACCAATATTATTAGGACAATCATATAATAGAAACGCTTTTAAGGCATTCGGCGATACACTGATAGGAACATTGAGACATTGCACCTCTTGCTTGAAAAAACTTTTAATTAATTCCCAGCGTTCGCTTATCGTTCTCTCTCTGATAACTGGCAACTTAATAATCATAGGAATACGCCGGGTAAAAGTTTTAAGTAAGGAAGAATCAACGTTTTCCGTTGTGGCACAAATAATTAAAACTTCTACCTTTCTATAGGACTCTACTTCTCCCATACTGCGGAATAATCCCTTATCAATTAAATAAAATAGCATTTCTTGCCCTTCTGGCGACAAACGATGGACCTCGTCCAAAAATAAAATACCACCATTCGCTTTTTCCACTAGGCCTACTCGGTCACGATCTGCACCAGTATAACTCCCCTTTTTTGCACCAAATAATTGGGCTAACAGAAGCTGTGGATTATGAGCATAATCAGCACAATTAAAGGCGATGAAGGGAGCATCGGCCTGCAATTTCCCAATTTCTTGGGCATAACGAAAAATGGTTTCAGCAAACATGGATTTACCGACCCCAGTCTCACCTAGTAACAAAGTATGTAAGCCAAGTGGTGGGTATCTAACTGCAGCCTTGGCTTGCTTAACGGCATTTTTCAAACTTTTATCCGCGCCAATGATAGCATCTAAGGCTGATCGTTCCATTTGATCCTCATCTTCACTTTGCAAGCTATCAATACTTTGATATAAAACTGGTTTACCTTCTATTTTTTCCAATCTTCCAGCCTTTACCAACGAGTTTAAATCGCAGGAAGCATTCGATCGCTGAATACCAAGTCTAATAGCCACCTGCTCAGTGGATACGCCCGTTACTATCCCTTCTGTACTGGATTGTTCTTCGCATAAACTTTTAACGATTGTAAATACATTTTCAATTCGTTTCATCCCTACCTCCGGCCTTTTACCACATTAAATCCAAATTTATCAATACCGCATCTAACTATTGTCTAAATATTTCCACTTCACTTCGTGGTTTTATGCACATTATCCTGCAAAAGCTTTACTTTATATACTTTTCGAGAACTCCACAAATGACTTGAAGCCCTTTTTGGATTTCTCTACTATTGCTCCGGGAAATGCTTAACCGTACTCCCTTTTCATAAAAGGAATCATCAATGTAATACAATCTACCTGAAGTAACAAGAACATGCTGTTTCCTTAATTCATTAATAAAAAGATTTTCATTTATATACTCGGGAAGTTTCAAATAAGAATAGAACCCACTTTCCCCGCCAATGCACGTCATCTGATATTTTTCTATATCACGAAAACCACCCCGTAATGCTTTAAGTCGCTGCCCCAATTCTTTTCTAATTGAACTTACATGTTTTTCAAGTAATTTACTGCGAATATAGATATCTAATGTTGCCTGGGAGACCAAAGATGCAGAAAAGTAAGAATGATAATAAGAATACCAGGCATGCTCTTCAAAAGTTGGCACTAAATGGATAGGAATCACTACGAGTCCAATTCTAAACCAGGGTATTATTTTAGAAAAACTTTTTAAGTAAATATGATGATAGTGATCGCCCAACGTATAAATTGTATCGTATTTATGGTCTATAGAAGAAACATCACCAAAATAATCATCCTCAACAATATACACATCATATTTTGCTGCTAATGCTGCTATTGCTTTTCTTTCAGCTTTGCTATATGACGTTCCTAATGGATTATGATTACGAGGTACTGTATAGAAGAACTTAATCTTTTCTTCCCGAAAAATAGCTTCAAGTAGATTTAAATCTATACCTTCTTCAGATCGTTTTATGCCTTTTACCTTAGCACCAATGTGTTTTAAAAAATCAGTGAAAAATCGATAGGTGGGCTGCTCTATCAAAATTACATCCTTTCCATTAGGAAAAGGCATTTGGGTTAACATACTTAGGGCTTGTTGAACCCCTAAGTTAACAAATATGCTCTTGGGAGAAGTGAAAACCTGGAAATTGGCAAGGTATTTTGACATAATATTTCGCAGCGATTCTGTTCCATGTAGATCCCTCAACGCAGAATAATTATTGCTGCTATCAACTGCTCTATTAAGACAATGTTTTAGATCAGGAATATGTATCTTTCCGATTAGCGGATTACCTGTTGAAAAATCGATAACAGAATTATCTACTACTTCATTCTTTAGTAAATTTTCCAACACGTAATAGCCACTTTGCGGTACAGAATATACAATGTGTTTCATTTTTAATGACTCATATGCCTTAACAACCGTGCTTTGACTACAATGATAACATTTAGCCAACTCTCGAACAGATGGCAATTTTTTCTTTTTGTAAGTACCTTGTAAGATATTTTTTTCTAAATCTTCTACGATATTTTGATACATATCTTCCGTTACCCCCTTCAACTGTACTAATACAGTTCTACTCATCATGAGTGCCTCCCTTCCCTTGCCACTAATTTAGGAAATATAATTTAGTGACAGGGAGGTCCTTGCTCATAAATGTTTTAAAGGTTGTAACCTACCTCAGTTTAAGGCCGATTTTCCTTTAACTACGAAATAGAATAACTCATAAACTCATAGAAAAAACGACGCCTGATCTATTCAACTGATCTGGCGTCATTTTTTAAATAGTTGCCTTTAGGGTATTCGTAAAAAGTTATAAGATAAGCTATATTTATCGGCTTGCTCCGTCTATGTTTGAAAACAACTAGGTTTTACAATATAATCATCGCCACAATATGGACGGCATTTAAGCTTGCAGTTTTCATTTTTCATATAGAATTTAATAAATCTTTTTATCTAATCTACTTTTTAAACATTAAAATCATTTCTTCTATTAAATCCTTTGCTAAAATAGCAGTCATCAAATGATCTTGGGCATGTATCAATAAGAGGTTTATTTCCTGTTTTCCTCCCCGCGCTTCCGCTTGTAACAACTCCGTTTGAATTTGATGGGCAGCAATAAGCTGTATTTTTGCCTGGGCCATACTTTCATCTGCTTCCGTAAACTTATGATCGCGTGCATAACGTAGCGCCTCTAAAGCGTGGCTACGAGCATCGCCTGCATGTAGTATGATTGAAAAAGCAACTTGTTCAGTCTCCATTGGTGTCTCCTTTTTTTTAAAAATAACTATTTCTTTAATTGATATGCTTGAGCAAGGACTTTCTTGCCATCGACCATACCATAACTTACAGAATCAATGACAGCATATCCTTTCCCCTTTGCTGTAGCAATTTCACTAATGCTCTTTAATTTGTATCTTATTTGTGGTCCGATAAGCACCACTTCACAGTTATCAATATGCAGCTCTAACTCATCCACTGAACAAGCAAAGATAGTATCCTGATTCCCATTGGCTTGACTTTCATTTTGCATTTTGGTTACCAAAAGACTAGTAGACATTCCTGCATTGCAAACTAATAAAATATTCATAATAACATACCTCTCTTCTCATCTTTAATCCTAATTTTATAATCTCGATGCTATAGACCTCTTATTGACCCATAGCATCGAGATCTTATTACTTAAACTCCAATTGTTAGGTTTGATTTAGCCTTTGCATCCTGTGCAGCACCAAATTCTTCTTTGGTTTTCGCTGCATCCCACATCTTAAAGAAGGGGTAGTAAACCGCACCAGTAATAAAGAAGCAAAATATCTGCAATACTGCTGCTTTTATATCACCTGTATCTAAAAACGCATTGATAATAGGAGGAGTAGTCCATGGCGCCATGACAAATAACTTATCTACTAAACCTGCATCCATAGCAAAGTACGCAATCGTAATAGAAATAAGCGGTGCGAAAATAAAGGGAATCATTAGCACAGGGTTCATTACAATTGGCATACCAAAAAGAATCGGTTCATTGATAGCAAAAAAGGCAGGGCCTATTGCTGATTTACCTAACGCTTTTAACTGTTTGGATCTGGCAATGGTAAGTAACATGATTGCCAATGCAAAGGTGGCACCGGATCCGCCAATATTACCATAAACATCCCATAATTGTTGACATATAATATTGGGAATAGGCAGACCAGCAGCTTTTGCAGCAGCATTTTGTTGGGCTAATGTTAAGTATACAGGACTCATTACACCACCAACTAAGGCAGCACCATGAATACCAACACTCCATAACAACTGGGCAAAAAATATCGCAAGCAGGAAGGCTGGCAAACTGCCACCAAGGCTAAGTAGTGGTGCAGCAAGGATCTTGTAAATAACATCTTGCAAATTGGTTGCACTCATAGATAACATGCTATTAATAAACCACACGACACTGATTGAGATAAACCCAGGAATCAATGACATAAAGGAACGAGCAACCGCAGGAGGTACGCCCTCGGGCATTCTGATAACAAGATTTTTCTTAATCATATAGCGCTGTACTTCTACTACAAAGATGGCTATCAGCATAGCTACGAACAACCCTTTACTCCCCATCCAAGCGGAAGCAATATTACCATCTTTGGTAAAAGGTGTCGCTAGCATAAAGGTAGCCACACTAATCAAAGCATTTCCTAATGGATCCATTTTATAAGAGCCAGCCAATGAATATGCAATAGAAAATGATGCCATTAATCCCATGAGACCCATTGTAGCATTGTTAACGGATAACAAACTACCAACATAGGGTTCCACCATTTTTGCCAATCCAGCAACAGGAGGAAAGGCGATAATTAAAAAGAACGAGCCCATTAATAATAAAGGTATTAAGGATACGACACCATCTCGAATTGCTTTTAAGTGCCTCTGGTCACCAATGCGAGTCGCAACAGGTGCATAATATTCTTCGAGCCATTTGATAAATTTGTCCATAAAGCAACACTCCTTTTTCTTTTACTTACCTGCTACTAGATATTGCAAGATGCATGCCAATACGTAGTAAGAGCTTTTTCGCCGTCTAGAGGCTACTTTGCAGTTAGGACTTCTCTTCTAGAATTCCACTCTGAAGGCCCTATTTATAGGCTTCTTACCACTGCAGACTAACATAAATAGGTAAGTAATAAAGCTTAAGTATCCTTGTACCAGAATGTGTATTTTATCTCCTGGGATCTGTATTATTTTTTGCCATATATATGTCATTTTCTAAATACAAGTGTATTTTTTTCCAAAGTAATGCTAAAAACCAAAAAGGACTGCCTTAAATGGCAGTCCTTACGATTATTCTATCCAAATAGGGGTGTTCAGCATTCCGCTTATAATTCCTTCCCATTGGTTTCAATAACCTTCTTATACCAGTAGTAGCTTTGCTTTTTAATACGTCTCATATCTTTTTCACTTTCTTCATCTCGATTAACATATACAAAGCCATAACGTTTTTGGTAACCATTGAGCCAACTCAGTAAATCTGTAAAAGACCAAACGCAGTAGCCTAATAAGTCGACTCCATCTGTGATGGCTTTTTTGCATTCTTCAAGATGTCTACGGATAAATTCAATTCGATAATCGTCATTTACTACATCCCCTTCTTCGAGTGTATCAAAAGCACCTAAACCATTTTCTGAAATAAGAATTGGCAATCTGTAGCGACACGTAATCCTGCGCAAGGCAATACGTAATCCTATTGGATCAATCTCCCAATCCCAATCTGTCGCTTCTAAATTAGGATTTCTGATGGTTTTAAATAAACCTGGAATACCAGTATCCGGTGTAGACCCTTTTTTCCCTGTTGTATTCATTTGACCTGCCCCAACTCCAGCAAGTGAATTTATTTCATAGGTAGTCGTCCTATAATAATTGACCCCCATAAAATCGGGAATCCCAGCTTTCAATAGCTCCCTATCGCCATCTTCTATAGTAGGAGCCAAACCTTCTCTTTCGAGATAGTTCCAAACTGCCTTGGGATATTCACCCCAAGCATACACATCCATCCACCAAAAACTATTTAGTTCTTCCGCGTTTTCATAGGCTAGTACATCTTCTGGTTTACTACTAGATGCATAGGCAGGAGAGTAAGCAAAGCTGGGGCCAATTTTTCCATTAGGTACAACCTTTCTAAAATATTGGATGACCTTAGCATTCGCTAAGCTGGCAATATGATTTGCCTGATACATCCGCTTGCAGTCCATAACCTTTGGAGGATGAGCCCCACTCAGATAACCATGCATAATAAATATATTTTGTTCATTCAAAGATACCCAATATTTTACCCTATCTCCAAATCGTTTAAAGAGAGTAACGCAATAATTGCTAAAATCCTCGATGATTTTTCTAGATTCCCAACCACCATATGCCTCCTGTAATGCTTGGGGTAGATCCCAGTGGTATAATGTAATAATAGGCTCTACATTATTTTTGATCAGTTCATTGATTAAATCATCGTAGAATTTTAGACCTGCTTCATTGACCTCACCGCTGCCTTCAGGATAAATACGAGTCCAGGCAATAGAGAAACGATACGCTTTTAGCCCCATCTGGGCCATCAAAGCAACGTCCTCTTTATAACGATGATAATGATCAACAGCTACATCACCATTGGTTCCTTTAAAGGTAGTGCCAGGGATTCGCACATAAGCATCCCAATTAGAAGGTCCTTTACCATCTTCATCCCAAGCTCCTTCCACCTGATAAGCCGCCGACGCCGCACCCCACAAAAAGTTTTCAGGAAAATTCACCAATTTTTTATGAATCATATCAATTGCCCCTTTACTTAGAATAATTACTATGTCAGAAGTCTGAAAAAGACCGATAACAAGTTGTTAGCGGTCTTTTTCTATTATTTGATTAGAAGTGCAAGTCAAACTGAGTACGAATCAGCTTTCTGTTGTATTCCGAAGCTGAGTTAGATATTCCTACCTTTTGGTCGGAGTAAAGAGTTGTCCATTGCACATTTTTGGCAATTGCATAATCAACACCTAATACCCAACCTTTAGAATCTTGTCGCAATGAATCCCACTCGTCATCGTGGGAAGGATCGCCATTTAAGCCAAACTTGAAGTATCTAGCATATAGCCCATAGGTTCCTGGCTTGTTCAGGTCACAAGTTTTATAATCTAATCTAATATGCTCTGTATTATTAAAGTCATCTGCATTGGTTTTTGCATAGGTACCGGTCAATTTCAAGTCATCCGTTATCTTGGTGGTGAGAGTGACTCCACCCCAACTGCTCATTTGCTGTTTTTTCACAGTAGTAGTTGGAGCAACCCAGTTTGGCGAACCATTTTTATCTTCGTAGTAACCTGCTGTATTGATTGTCCGATCATTTTTTTGATTGCCACCAACTAGCAAGTTAATATTTAGTTTTTTTGAGATGTCGGTATTAAAGTTAACGCCGTAAATATTTGTATTCGTAGCATCAATCAGACTGATTGCCCCATTACCTTGAGTAGGCTTAGCCGCAAACACAGTAGTTTTTAATTTACCTGTAGGAAGATCCAACCACAAGCCAGTAGCTTCATGGCCCCACACTGCATTGTCCCCAAAACCAATCCATGCCCTACCTGCAGTAACACCTACATCACCCACTTTTCCTTGGGTCCAGATTCTAAACCAAGTACCATCGCCATCATTTGTATTATCCTGCTGTGTACCTAATTTGCTCCATCCATTAGAAGTGTAATCATGCCTTGTCTCACTTGCCCAATATGCTTGCCAATTATCGCTTACTTTGGCAGAACCGTCTAACCTTAAAAAATAATGTTTATTACCACCATTTATATTGTGACCATCACTAGTGTCACTATCATACTTACCGCGGATAAAACCGCTCCATTTTACATTATCCACCTTATTTTCTACTGTAGTCATACGAACATCTAGTTTACTAAGTTCACTGGCATATTCTTGGGATAATTTTTCAATAAGAGCCTTATTGCTTGCGTCAGCTTTATCCATTTTCGACATTGCTTTTGCTACAATGATTGCCATCTCATAACGACTAATGGTTGTATCACCGCGAAATGTACTATCACCATATCCTTCCAGAATACCGTCGTTAGCCAATTTTGTAACAGCTCCATAGGACCAGTGTTTCGCAGGGACATCAGAGAAAGGATTTACTACTGCTGCAAAGGAAGTTCCGGCTATACCTAACACCATAGAAGCCGCCAAAGATGCAATTAACTTTTTTTTCATAATTTAAATCTCTCCTTAGGTTTTTTCGTTTTTTTCTTGTACTACTGAGCCTAATTTGAGAGGGACCTATCTAAGTGTCTACATTTCCTTACATATTCCCTAACTAACAAGCCCATATCTACCATTACTCCATATACTGTACTCAGGTACCTAATATATGGCACCCCCCTCACCTGAGCCGATTGCGTAATGGAAGATCTAAAGTATTCTTACTCCAATACTCTGCAAGTCTCATGCCAATGTTTTTGCAATAATCTGTTATCATACCAACAAAAATTTTTTTTCACCTTCGTCCAAGAAAAATCAGCACTTATGTGTTATGTGGGAAGCAACTTTTTAATTTTAGAAGTTGGTAACCTAGAATGTTACACTTACGTGTATCACTGATATTAAAATGTGTATTCTTTTTCATATATTTTCCAACAAAATGAAATGTTGTGTATTACTTTACACTGCTACAATATTTAACACCAAGAATTTGGGGCGCAAAAAAAGAAAAGGCTCAACGGGCATTTGATTTCTACCCATTGAGTCTTTTCTTTAGACTATTCATTTTAATAACGTTCTAAACCTTATTCTACCAAACTTATAAGCCTCCACACTTGCCGACATTGAGGGATCAGCGTTTCCACCAAAGGTAAACCATCAATAAACCACTCCACAATCCAGTTAAGCTTTGGTATTCTTTAATTGTTTTAAATGTTGCAAGAACATATAGCAGCGCAATACATATTGCTATATAAAATAAATCGTATAGAATCTGCCACACTTTAGACCGATTTGTATGAGGTTTCTTTGGTAAAATCGCTTTATACCATGGCTCAAATCTTTTCCTTTGTTGCGTAACATCAAAAATCTTTAGTTCATTGATGATCGGCAAGGGCTGGGTATCGTCTAAAGGATCTTTTTGCCTCGAACCGCAATGGCGGCAATATTTTGCATTATAAGAAAGTTTTTTACCACAAGAATCACAATACATGGTTACCCTCGCATACCTTTTCTTACTCTATAGTTTTCCCAATATTTACAGTTCTTCTTCATATCAGAACAAAAATATTAGAAAAATCTTCTAGAAGTACTATGCATTATCCTTCCTATTATACCTCCTGCTCTTTTACATGAGAAATATAGGCACGGTCAGCATATGCTTGCGAATAACTAGATACTTCTTCAAAATCCACGATAAAGAGTCCAGGGGTCTTCATCAAATCAAGGGCCACAACCTGATCAATATCTTTTTGATCTTGGCTAGAAGTAATACGAACGATGGGTGTCGTTTTATTTTTTATATCAACACCAAGAATTACACCACTTTGCTGGTTACTAAGTCTTACTGTTTTTCCAATAGGGTAGATCGCAACATTCTGGTTAAATTTATCGATAATAGCCGGGTTAAAGTATTCCCCTGCCGCTTTGTTCAAAATGGCAACTGCATAATATACAGGTGTAGGCAAGCGATGAGGCATTCCTACAATCAACCGCTCGTAAACATCGGCGACACTAATAATCTGGGCATATTCACAGATATCATTTCCCTTAAGGCCCATAGGATAACCACTACCATTCCACCGTTCATGATGCTGAAAACAGGCATTAAGAACATTCACTGATAAGGAGTAATTTTCACGTAAGATTTCTAAAGAGTAAAAAGGATGCCGCCTATACTCATCCTTTTCCTTCTTCGTTAAGTAGTTAGGAAATTGCTGTGCTACGTTTTGTGAAAATTTAATTTTACCGACATCGTGAAGTATCGCTGCCAATCCCAATTCATCTAACTGCTTAGCATCATATCCCATAGCAATACCAGTCATAATTGATAAAATGCAGGTATTAATGGCATGAGAAAACATATACCCTTCCTTACGTCGTACGTCAAGAAGGTTAACCATACTTTCTGGCTTCTGTCCCAGATGATGAATCCATTCACTAACAAGATTTTTTACATTATCTAGCTTTAGTCCTTTACCAACACTAAAGTTATTAATTACTTCCCGTGCAGCGCCTAAAGCCTCTTGTTTTTTTTGTGGACTGTAAAAGTCTTCTTCAACTTTAGCCTTTTCTTCGATTTCTAGATCTCCAACAAATAGCGTTGTAAAACCTTTATTGCGAAGATACTCAATGTACCTTTCCTTCATTACTATGCCCTCATGAAGTAAAACCGTACCATCTGCGGTAATGAGTGGTTTTGATAAATACATGCCCGGCTCTATTTCATCTAAAGTTATACTGCGCATAAAAACTTCCCTCCCAGGATCATCGTGTTAACCACTAATTCTTACTATGTATATCGAAACATTAGCCAAAATACTTAAAAAATCAAGAAACATACTTTGCGGGCATACTCTCGTCTGGCTATGATAATGCAAGAAACACCATAATTAAATAAATAATTGCCTGATATCACGCAAAAAAAATCCTGCAAAGGTTATTGATCACCTTACAGGATTTCTCTATGTATTTAGAATATATCTCTTTCATGAAGCTGACTATTTAGATTAACCCATAAGCTTTCATTTCAGCGCGAAGAACCTCAAGATTATCTTCACTAAGTTCCGTTAAAGGCATACGACATAAACCAGTTCTAAAACCTAATAGGTTTACAGCTGCTTTAATTGGAATAGGATTTACTTCGCTAAATAATGCTTTTATGAGATTTAGTGTATGAAGCTGCATCTTGATAGCACCATTTACATCACCCTGGAAAAATTTTGCGACCATGTCATGAGTATCTCTTGGAATAATATTTGCCATCGTGGAAATGACACCTTTCCCGCCCAGTGACAAAAGAGGTAATACTGTATTATCATCACCAGAATACACCGCAAAATCTTCGCCACATAGATTTACTACATCACCAACTTGTCCAAGGTTGCATTCCTTAAGAGCAATAATATTATCAATTTCCGATAATGCTTTTATCGTCTCAGGATTTAAGTTCAGATTGGTTCTACTTGGTACGTTATACAGAATGATTGGAATCTTAATATGATTCGCAATCAATTTAAAATGTTCATATAAGCCTTTTTGTGTCGCTTTATTATAATAGGGAGTGACTGATAAGATTGCATCAGCACCTACATCTTGGGCTGCTTTGGATAATTCGATTGCATGACGGGTATCATTACTGCCAGTACCTGCAATAACCGGTACACGTTTATTGATTTTTTCTACTGCAAACTTGATAACGGCAATATGTTCATCATCTGGCATAGTAGAAGCTTCTCCTGTGGTACCACAGACTACAATAGCGTCTGATCCACCTGCAATCTGAAACTCAATTAATTTTTCTAATGTTTCATAATCCACACCATTTTCAGTAAAGGGAGTTACAATAGCTACAGCAGACCCGATAAATAAAGGTTTTTTCATTGATTAGCCGCCTTTCATTTCTATTTATAAATCAAAAAATCATTAATATTATAATTTTAGCTTATTATTATAAAAAAGGAAATTGTGAGTTTCCTCCATGCTCTTTTCTAAAAAAGATCCTATCCAAACATTATATAATATCTTCAAACTTGATAACTTTATTTCAGCCATTTAATTAAAACAGTTAACTACATTATATACCCTTCTACTAGAATCGTACAACCATCATTCAATGAACTATTTAAAGGCAATATTTATTGGTACTGGAACGAAACTCAATTAAAAAAGGCCGCCAATCTTATGGCGACATCTTGCTTACTTCTTTGATACTCTTATATTTACCTTTTTACCACATCCAGAACATATCCCGTTACCATAATTATCAATATTTACGATCTTCCCACATTGAATATGAATCAGCAATATTCATACCTCCTTTTCAACTACTTATTTATATCCTAACGATAGAGTTATCATACTTTATTTTTAAATTAAATACTTCCACCATAAGGTATAGATTTATAAACTTTTTTACGGCTACACATGTTATGCAGAAATCCTGTTTTTCTTTTTATCAATTTCACCCCCATATCTTTATAGTATTTACCTCAAAGAAGATTTTAATGTTAAGGAAAATAACAAAGAACTGCTTAAAAAAATATTCTTAAGCAGTTCCTATATAAATAACTTGAAGTCCAACCACCATACCTATATGTATGTAGAATTGATAAACTTTTCAAGCCTAGCTTCATTTGGGGATAAATTTGCAATAAAAACCTATTGTTCTCCAGGATCTATATTGGCTTTTCCTTGCATAGAGTCAACAGTTATCTCAACAACAGTAACACGCGAAGCGGCCTCAGCAGATATGTGAGGATAAGAACGCCCTTCGGCAAACTGCTCAGTAAAGATATTCAGAAGGTCTGTTTTTGCGGCTATATCTTCTATTGTATAGGCCTTACCGAATACCAACACAGAAGTATAGCGGGTAGAACATTGACAAGCTACCGAGCCAAATACAGATTTATTGACGCGACTGACCTCAAAACACACTTGAGGATTGGCAGCAATATTATCTAATTTACGCCCTTCATTTGCACAATGAAAATAAATTTTACCTTGATAGTATATATAATTAAGAGGCGTAATATAAGGCGTATTCCCCAAATCATAGGTTGCTAGGTGGCCTACCCTCTCCTCTGAAATAAATGTAATAATCTCTTCATTAGAAAGCTGTTTTTGCGGCATAATAATTCTCCTTTATATAATGATTGCATTCCTCTTTCTAGGATCTTATTTTAACCGTGTTACTAATTTTGCTACCGTTAAACAATAATCGAATCAGATATAAAACTTCTGATGGTTTCATCTTGTCATCATAACCTAATTGCTCAAACTCAGTCCATACAGTTTCTTGAACTTGTGCCGAAAGCTCCTTAAGCTTACGAATTTCAGGAACAATCGCATGTATTTCCCCATTGTCCATTAATTCAATAATGTTTCTGCCTCGTTCTAGACCTACTATAACAAGAAAAATAGCTGCTTTTTCCAATGGTTTCAATATATTTTACCTCCTTAGCAAAAACCAGGACGCTTGTATGAACGTGTTAAGATCATTCATATCTTTTCGCCGAGCTCTTTAATACGATCTTGGGCTGATTCCACCCAACTTTTGTCTTGTGGCAGATTGGCATTTTCAACAACCTTGCCGTATGCACGAATCGCGTCTTGGTATAACCCTTTTTTCTCGTAAGCTAGTCCCAGGCCGAAGTGGGCAAGAATATACTTTGGATTCAGTTCAATGGCCTTAGTAAACTCTTGAATTCCAATTTCATCCTTTAGTTCTTCAAGACTAAGCTGCTCACTCTTTTGTTTTGCTTGTTGCCCTTTCTCTTTATTATTATTTTTCGTTATTATCGCTGGAACAATAGGCTTATCAAATACACTTTTTACGCCTGTAATTCGGGCTGTAATATCATCAAGTGCTACAAGATCTTTAGCACTAAGTTCTTTTAGTGATTTCTTCCCTAAGGCGCGCATTGCTTCCTCCATTTCCAAAACCATGGCCGTCAATACATTTGCTACACTAGTGGCTGCCTGATCAACATCAAGCTGTGTTTTGGTTGGAGAATTGTAGTAAATCAACGTAGTAGGTGGTTCCCATGGGGCAACCTTTGGGATTTGATTATGTCCAAGGGCAAAAAGAGGTACAGTTGCCAAGTAAATAGCATCTGCTCCTAAAGCCAACGCCTTTAGACATTGACCGGGTGTAAAATACCCCCCTGATATAATCAGGCTCATTTGGCTATCTTGTAAAAAACGTTTTGCTCTTACCAGCGCGTGTAGGCTAGGTATGCCAAAATCATCTTGTTTAATAGGGGCAGTTGCATGGGAACCACCCTCACATCCATCAATAACAATTGCATCAAACCCTAATGCTACCGCCATAGCTAATTCTTCTTCTAGGCGATCCGTCGCCATGATTTTGAGCCCTATGGGAATGCCGTTCGCTCTTTGTCGCAATTCTTCAATGAACCTAGGCCAATCCTCCGGCTTTTCAATCCCCGGAGGGGCATTAAGGACAATTGCTGGCTCATCGGGAGCTAAGCCTCCCAAAACCCGTGCTCTGCCAGTAAACTCCGCAGCCTCTATGCGGGATACCCCGACATCTGCTCCTTGTCCCATCTTAACCTCTAACATATCAGCAAAGGCAATCTGTTTATTCGTTCTTGCCCCCCATGACCAACAGCAGACTTGTAGAACAAACTTGCCTGATTCCCCTGGTTCTTCAGGCAAAAAAGGACCTTCCCCCGAATTGGCTGCAGTTCCCAGTTTCTTTGAAGCTCTAGCCAATGCCACCTTAGCCTCTTCACTCATCGCAAGTCCATAGGCCATCCCCCCAATCATCAAAGGAATCTTTATCTTAAGAGGTTTTTTTGCACTAGAACCGATCGTTACACTCATGTTAATCTTAGCACTTTCAGGCAAAGATAAGGAAGTCATCTGCCTTGGAGAAAACATTAAATTATCATAGCCAACAAAGTGTTTCGGTGATCCTAAGGGCCGTGCTAAGGCTTTTCCCGTTTGAGCACGCAAACTCATTTCCACTAAATTTAATAAAGAAAATCGAGTTAGTGATGGCAACAACTCCGCAATATTTTGCGTATAATCATCGGTAAGCAGTTTGCCTAATGCATCATTTGTCACTCTTTTAATGATATAACGCATAACCGGCTTCGCCAAAAACATTGCTCCTAGTAACAAAAGTACTAATAAAATTAACAGTATATATATCCATTGATAATTATTTATGATTATTTGCATCTATGTTATCCTCTATCGTTTTTGCTAGTAGTATTCGACAGAGTCTAAATTTTTAAACTAGAGAACGCCAGATTGCATACGTTTACAGGCCAAGCTGAGCAAAACCGAAATCCAATAATTTAGTCGCATCGCGCCAGCGATAATCGCTGTTAAGGATGACAGCAATAAGTTCAACATTACCCCTTTTGGCACTCGCTACTAAACATTCACCAGCATCGTTGGTGTAACCTGTTTTAACACCATTCATCCCTGGATAGGTTTTTAGTAGTTTATTTGTATTATTCGCATAAATACTACCTCGATTGAGAAATTTAACCTCATATGTAGGAGTTGAAACGATTTTTACAAAGCTAGGCATTTTCATACCATATGCAGTAATCAATGCAAGATCATATGCTGTCGTATAGTGATTAATTGGGTCAGGCAAGCCATGAGGATTGGTAAAATGCGTATTTTCCACACCAATTTTATCTGCCATCTGATTCATCATTTCTACAAATTTGGGTATAGAACCACCTACATTCTCAGCGATTGCCTCAGCGGCATCATTACCTGAGACCAGCATCATACCTGTCATTGCTTCATTTAGTGTCAATTTGTCGCCTGCATTTAGTTCTAGCCTGGATTCTTCGCAAGCAGCAGCTTTGGGACTAACCGTTACGACACTGTTTGGGTTGCCTTTTTCTAAAGCAGTAATCAGAGTCATAATCTTAGTCGTACTAGCAGGATACATAATACCTTTGGAATTTTTCTCAAATAAGATTTCTTTTGTATCGGCTACCATTAAAATAGCAGCTTCGGCATCTACATCTGGTTGCTTAGCAGCCCCTAAGACAATCCCGCTCCATAGGAAAGTAATGAGGAGCACTAATGACAAAACTCTTCGACCCACGATGACTACCTCCATAGTATACTTGTTATTTAAGCTGAATTAAGCAGTATAGCTCGCAACCATCAGAAATGATTGAGCTCTGCTGCGTTAATCCCACTTATTTACTATTTGCTATCAAAATGTAAAACCCTGCAAAAATTTACTTACCTTATAATAACATCCCCTCGTAAAACCATTTAGTTCCCGTCAATAGAAGGACTTTACTGTCTTTTTATAGAAGTTTACCTTAAATTCCAACATACGCCAGTCCAAATAGGGTACTGTATAAGTCCCACAACATTAAGGGAGTCTATAGATAAGAATGATCCTCAAAAAGGCATACAGTACGTATGCCTTTTTCTGCTTAAGAAAGGAGTGTACCGCCTTTGTTGCGTTATATGCTAAACCGCACTTTTAATTCTCTTCTTGTATTATTGGCCATTATTACCATTACCTTTTTTTTAATGCATGCCATTCCTGGTGGTCCTTTTACTAGCGAAAAAAATATCCCCGCTGCTGTACTAAAAAATATTGAAGAACGCTATCGGCTTCATGATCCTTTGTGGAAACAGTATATTGACTATTTGGGTAATCTGATTCGCTTTGATTTGGGCCCTTCCTTTAAATATGGGGGACGCACTGTTAATGATCTCATTCGTGAAAGTTTTCCAATCTCCTTACAATTAGGGGTATTCAGTATTGGCTTATCGATTTTGATAGGAATTCCTGCTGGTGCCATTGCAGCTCTTCGCCAAAACAAATGGCAAGATTATACTACCATGATCTTCGCCACTCTAGGTGTATCTGTTCCTAGCTTTGTACTTGCTACCTTATTAATTTACGTCTTTGCTATTAAACTGTCATTATTGCCCGCAGCCATGTGGGGTGGATTTACTTATGCGATCTTACCGGCCACGGCCTTAGCCGCACATCCCATGGCCTTCATAGCTCGCCTTACTCGTTCGAGTATGCTGGAAGTTCTTGCTCAGGATTACATTAAGACAGCTAGGGCTAAGGGCTTATCCCAGACTGTTATCTTATATCGACACGCACTAAAAAATGCTTTAATTCCCGTTGTTACTTATATCGGACCTATGTCCGCTTCTATCTTGACAGGAAGCTTTATTATTGAGACCATTTTTGCCATTCCAGGCCTTGGGCGACATTTTGTCACTAGCATTTATAACCGAGATTATACAGTCATTCTCGGTGTAACAATCTTTTATAGTGTACTTGTAATTGGTTTGAATTTATTTGTGGATCTTATCTATCCACTGCTCAATCCTAGGATAAAAATAGATGGGAAACAGGGGGAATAATGAATGCAGCAAAATAGTCAATCCTTTGAGCCCATTTTGCAAAAGAGTGCCCTAGCCATTCCCGCTCGCCCTAGTACCACTTTTAGCCAAGCTGCTTGGCGGCGCCTGAAAAAAAATAAGTTAGCTATGATAGGCCTATATACAATTCTATTGATTTTCCTACTTGCTCTTGTTGGCCCTTTATTATCTTCGGGAAATTACTCCGATCAGAATCTTATGCAGACCAATAAGCCTCCTAGTGCCGAGCACTGGTTCGGTACTGACAGTCTTGGGCGAGACTTATTTATCCGCGTCTTGTATGGTGCACGAATCTCATTGTCTATCGGCGTGGTCGCCAGTTTCCTCAACCTTACTATCGGAGTTTTTTACGGTGGGATCTCTGGTTTTTTCGGTGGCCGTGTTGACCGAGTTATGATGAATCTTGTTGATATTTTATATGGTATACCTGTTTTGCTCTATGTAATCTTGCTGATGGTCGTCTTGCAGCCAGGACTGACGAATATTTTTATCGCCTTAGGTATTGCTTATTGGCTAAACATGGCACGAATTGTTCGTGGACAAATTTTAAGTTTAAAAGAACAAGAATATGTGATTGCCGCTCGTACCATTGGGGCGAGCAACTGGCGCATTCTTGTTTATCATCTGCTTCCCAATAGCATGGGCCCTATTATTATCACTATGACCCTAGCGATTCCCGAAGCAATTTTTACCGAAGCCTTTTTAAGCTTTATTGGTCTCGGTGTAGCAGCACCCATGGCAAGCTGGGGAGTACTAGCCTCTGAGGGAATTACCAGCTTAAGATCCTACCCCTTCCAATTGTTCTTTCCCGCCATGGCCATCAGTATCACTATGTTGGCCTTCAATTTCTTAGGGGATGGTTTGCGAGATGCATTAGATCCCCGCGTACGGCGTTAGGAGGTAAAATGAAAAAGTATCCTTTGTTAGATGTTCAAGAATTATCCGTGTCCTTTGATACCTATGCTGGCAAAGTAAAAGCCGTTGACCTTATTAGTTTTCAAGTCTTTCCTGGAGAGGCTCTCGGAATTGTCGGCGAGTCAGGCTGCGGCAAAAGTGTAACGGCCCATTCCATCATGCAGCTAATCCCAACGCCTCCTGGTCGTTATAGCAATGGGAAAATACTATTTGAGAGCTCTGATTTACTCAAAATGTCTGAAGCCGATATGGAAAAAATTCGGGGCAATGAAATTAGCATGATCTTTCAAGATGCTATGACAGCCCTTAATCCAGTGCTTACTGTAGGAATGCAAATCGTGGAAGCTCTTCAACTGCATCAGGGAATGAGCAAGAAAGACGCTTACACTCGAACCATAGAGTTACTACGTTTGGTAGGCATCCCTTCCCCAGAACAGCGTATAAAAGATTATCCCCACCAATTTAGTGGTGGCATGAGGCAGCGTGCCATGATCGCTATGGCACTCTCTTGTAACCCTAAACTCTTGATCGCTGACGAACCGACTACTGCGCTTGATGTAACCATTCAAGCGCAAATTCTTGATCTTATGAAAGATCTGCAAGAAAGATTTAATACAGCTATTGTCTTGATTTCCCACGATCTTGGGGCCATTGCTGGACTCTGCAGCCGAATTCTTGTGATGTATGCAGGTAAAATTGCTGAGGCGGGAACAGCCATGGACATCTTCCATAACCCCCAGCACCCCTATACCCAGGGGCTTTTACAATCGGTGCCGCGCATGGATGTGGATAAACAAGTACTATCTACCATTAACGGGCAGCCACCAGACCTTTTACAACCACCGCATGGCTGTCTCTTCCACCCTCGATGCCCGCATGCGATGCATATTTGCTTAGAGCATGCTCCTGAAACTACACATATTAGCCAAAACCACAGCGTGAGATGCTGGTTGCAACATCCTGACGCACCAGGGGCAAAAGGGAGGTAATTGGTTCATGAAAGAAACAGCGATTCTAGAAGTACGCAACCTTAAAAAATACTTTGTTACACAAAATGATTTCTTTGGTCGCCCCACTTCCTACTTAAAAGCAGTTGACGACGTAAGTTTTTCTATTGACAAAAGAGAAACTCTCGGACTCGTAGGAGAAAGCGGTTGTGGCAAATCTACTACGGGACGAACGATTATTCAATTATATAAGCCTACTGCTGGTGAAATCTTCTTCAATGGAAAGAACATTGATAATTCCACTGATAAAAAAAAGTTGCGACGTAACATGCAGATGATCTTCCAAGATCCTTATGCTTCTTTGAATCCTCGTATGACTGCAGGAGATATAATTGGAGAGCCCTTAGATATTCATAAACTTGTTTCACCCAAAGAACGTAAAGAGCGTATTATTGATCTCTTGCAACTGGTAGGAATGCACTCCGAACACATGAGTCGTTTTCCTCATGAATTTAGCGGTGGCCAGCAACAGAGAATCGGAATTGCCCGGGCTTTGGCTGTAGAGCCAAGTTTTATTATTTGCGATGAACCAATTTCTGCTTTAGATGTGTCTATCCAAGCTCAAGTCGTCAATCTATTGGAACGTCTGCAAAAAGAATTAGGTTTAACCTATTTATTCATTGCCCACGATTTAGCCATGGTAAAGCATATTAGTAATCGTGTCGCTGTCATGTACTTAGGCAAAATTGTTGAATTGGCGGATAGCGTAGAACTCTATAGCAAACCGCAGCATCCCTATACCCAAGCGTTACTTTCCTCTATTCCGATTCCAGATCCTTTAGTAGAAGGGAAGAGAAAACGAATTCACCTAGTAGGTGATATACCAAGTCCTATTCATCCGCCTTCTGGCTGCCGGTTTTCCACTCGTTGCCCCCACGTTATGCCCCTATGTTCGGAGCTAGAACCAGTTTTTGTTGATATAGGTGCTGGTCATATGGCAGCATGTCATTTACTACATAAAATGTAAAGGAAGAGAATAATGGAAGAATTACGTAGGAAAATAGAACCTGTTTTAGCAGGATATACAGGGCGCTGGGGCATCGTTATTAAGCACCACGCCACTGGAGAAAGTGTTAAAATAAATCCAGAAATGATATTCCCTTCTGCAAGTATGATTAAGGTCCCTATTCTCTATGAAGTCGTGCGCCAAACTGCATCAGGCCTCATATCCCTAGATAAGTCTCTTGTCGTAACGGATCATTTCCGTACAGGTGGTGCCGGTATTCTTAAGGAGTTGCGCCCAAATATTAGTATGACGGTTCGCGAACTTCTTACCTTAATGATTATCCTTAGTGACAATACGGCTACCAATATGCTGATTGACCTCGTTGGGATGGACTCAGTTAATAAAACTATGAAGGACCTTGGATTAGGGCAAACTGTACTTAGACGGCGCATGATGGATTTCGAGGCTGCCTTGGCAGGAAAAGAAAATGATACCTCAGCAGCCGATTTAGCCCATTTGTTCTCGATTATTTATGGCAATTCAAAACTACCTACCGAATATAGTGAATTAATGCTAGATATCTTAACAAGGCAGCAAGTCCAAGATAAGTTACCTTTTTATTTACCAGAAGAAACGGTAATCGCTCATAAAACGGGAACCTTATCTGGGGTAGAACATGATGGAGGGATTTTATTCCTGCCCGGTGGCCCCTATATTATTTGCATTTTGACAGCTGATCTTATTGTTAATTTCCAAGGGCTTCAGTTGGTAGCTTCTCTTGGTAAAGTGATCTATGACCACTTTTGTCTTCCAGAAGATAGGTAAACAATTTTTATTAGGAGGAATAACAATGTCGTATAAAAAACTCATTGGATTAATGCTAATGATGGTAATGATCCTTCTCCTCGGAGTAGGGTGTAGTAAAACGAGCAATAATGAACAGGTGCTTCGCTACGCCTTAGAAGCGGAACCAGCCACTTTAGATCCAGGCAAATCCACAGCCATTCCAGAATCCTTGGTAGAGCTGCAAATCTTTGAAGGGTTGACCCGTCTTGATGCCAAAGATCAGCCTACACCAGGTGCAGCAGAAAAATGGGATGTCTCTAGTGATGGACTTACATATACCTTTTACTTGCGCTCTAACGCCAAATGGTCCAATGGCGACCCTGTCACCGCCACAGATTTTGAATTTGCTTGGAAACGCGCTTTAAATCCAGAATTAGCTTTCGAAAACGCTTACATGTTATTTCCTATTAAAAATGCCCAAGCTTATAACGAAAAAAAATTAGGGTCCGACGCCCTTGGAATAAAAGCTCTCAATGATCACACCTTGGAAGTAACATTAGAAAAACCTACTGCCTATTTCTTGAATTTAACAGCCTTCCATGCTTTCTACCCTGTTAATCAAAAGACGGTAGCGGCTAATCCTGACAATTGGGCTAATGATGTTACAACATTAATCGGAAATGGCCCCTTCAAAATCACCAATTGGGTTCACAGCGGGCAACTTCAATTTGCTAAAAACGATCACTATTGGGATGCAGCAACCGTAAAATTATCAAAAATGGAATGGCCAATCAGCGATTCCCAATCAACTAGGCTGGCACTCGTTGAAAATAACCAAGCAGATATGATGGTAGAGCCACCAGTGGTAGAACACGACCGCTTAAATCAAGCTGGTCTCCTCAAAATATCACCTTATCTCGGCACCTACTACTATGTATTTAATACGCAAAAGGCCCCTTTTGATAATCCTAAGGTTCGCAAAGCCTTTTCCCTTGCAATCAACCGTGACGCGCTAGTTAAAAATGTTATTAAAGGTAGTAAAAAACCAGCCTACTCTTGGGTTGCACCTGGTCTTATTAATCCTGCTACCAATAAAGACTTCCGCGAGGAAGGAGGCAATTATGAGGTAGAAGATATAGCCTTAGCCAAAAAAATGTTAGCGGAAGCTGGATATCCTGAGGGCAAAGGACTACCACCAATCACGCTTTTATTCAATACAGGTGAAATTCATAAATCAATTGCCGAAGCCATTCAAGAAATGTGGAAACAAAATCTAGGTGTTTCCGTTACCTTAGCAAATCAGGAATCTAAAGTCTTCTTAGAATCGCGACACCAAGGTGAATTTCAAATTGCTCGTGCCTCCTGGCAAGGAGACTACACGGATCCTATGACGTTTATGGATGTATTTAAAGATCCTACTAATGATGCTAAATATAACAATCCCGTCTATAATCGTGTGATAGAACAAGCACAGTCCACTATGGATCAAAAGATCCGTATGCAAGCTATGCACGATGGTGAGAAAATTCTTTTTGATGATGGAGTCATTCTTCCCATTTACTATACAACCCAACCCTTTGTAACCAAACCTTATGTAAAAGGCTATTTCTGGTCCGTTCTTGGCCTCGCTGATTTTAAGACAGCTTTTATTGAAAAGTAAAACTGGCTCACTAATTAATTTAACTGGTAGATACAGTAGATTTTCAATCCTAGGCTGCATATCTTACTGCTAGAGGTGATTCTATGGATACAATTCCTAAGCTAAAACCAAAACGACTCTATCCAGGAGACACGATTGGCATCTTGTCTCCCGCAAGTCCTGGTGATTCGGAAATGAATATGGCTGGTGTAAAATGGCTAGAAGAGCAAGGTTTTCGCATCGAGCTGGGTAAAACCTTTGATCAGATCTGGGGCTATTTATCGGGATCAGATGCCCAACGCGCAGCAGATATCAACACCATGTTTGCCTCCCCTAGTATCAATGCTATTATTTGCCTTCGTGGCGGATACGGAACTATGAGGCTTTTAGAACTTTTAGATTATCCGCTTATTCGGTCTCATCCTAAGATTTTTGTTGGCTACAGTGACATTACCGCCTTACATACCGCAATTGGTCAACGAACGGGTCTTGTCACTTTTCACGGCCCTATGATCGCTTCCGATATGGGTAAACACTTGCCGGATTACACGAGGGATTCCTTTTACCGAGCACTCACTAGCCCATGGCCTATTGGCCCTATTACAAATCCGCCCCTTTCTCCTCCTCCCCAGTTTCTCGTGGCAGGAACAGCGCAGGGATACCTAGCAGGAGGAAACCTAAGCCTTATAGTTGCCACTCTTGGAACTCCATTCGAAATTGATACCCGTGGGAAAATTCTTTGCCTGGAAGAAATCGGTGAAGAACCCTACCGCATTGATCGTATGTTAACTCACCTAAGATTAGCTGGAAAACTGCAAGATGCAGCAGGCATTGTCTTTGCAGTGTGCGCAGATTGCGAAACGGCGGATGATCCTCCTAATTTCACTCTACAAGAGGTGCTACAAGATCGTTTAGGAGACTTAGGCAAACCTGTCCTTTATCATTTATACTTCGGTCATACTGCGGATAAAGCTACTCTCCCATTGGGAGCTATGGCAATGCTAGGTATTAATGGACTTGAAGTAATTGAAACGGCCACCATAGACTAAACTTTAAGAAAAGGAGGCAAAACGTGAATAAAAAAGCCTTAAAGGAGCAAGTGATAGCCCGAATTGATACCATGGCTCCAAATCTTAGAGAAATCAGTCTGTTTTTGCACAAACACCCTGAGCTAGGCGAACAGGAGCACGAAGCCGCTAAGCTGCTTCGTACAGCCGCTGAACAGGAAGGATTTAAGGTGGAGCAGAACATTAGCGGCTATGAAACAGCTTTTATTGCTACAAAAGGAATCTGTGGTCCTAAAATTGCCTTTTTAGCAGAATATGATGCCCTGCCAGAACTAGGGCATGCCTGTGGACACAACTTAATTGCCGCTATGAGCTGGGGAGCGGCTGCCGCATTTGCAGCCGTCGCAGGTGATAAAGCTGTTTCTTGTTTGATCGGTTGCCCAGCAGAAGAAACCAGTGGAGCAAAAGTAAGGATGGCCTCCGATGGAGTTTTCGACGGTTTAAAGGCTGCTCTCATTATTCACCCCGCAGATCGTAACAACATGGGTGGTACCTCCTATGCAACCCATCCGCTACGGATCACCTTCCGCGGCCGTCCAGCCCATGTTGCAAGCAAAACCAACAAGGGTGTAAATGCATTGGATGCCCTGATTATGTTTTATCAAGGAATAAAGCCATTGCGCCAAACTTTTACCCAGGAAACCATTTTAGCTGGCATCATTACAAAAGGTGGGGTTGCACCTAACATCATACCTGAAGAGGCCGAAGCAAAGTTTACCATCCGGGCTCTATCTTCTCATTACCTAGAAGAAACAGTAATTCCAGCAGTAAAGCAATTGGCAACAGGCGTGGCCTTAGCCACTGGAACAACAGTAGAAACTGTGCATTATGAACCTTTATACAAAGAATTGATTAATGCTCCGCAACTAATGGATTTATTCCAAGATAATATGACCCTGCTTGGCGAAACAGTAACTATCCTTGACCCAATGGACGCAGGCGGTTCCACTGATGTGGGAAATGTTAGCCACCAGACTCCTACTATCCATCCCGATATTAACATTGGAAACAACTTGTCCGCTCATACGCCAGAATTTGCAATAGCGACAGGATCTGACTATGCCCAAGAAAGGTTGTTAGTCGGCGCTAAGGCTATGGCAATGACCGCGATTGATCTTTTGGAAGAGTAAGAGTTAATAAATAATCCCGACCTGTTAAACAGGTCGGGATTTCCTTAAATTAGCCTTTCCTAAAACTTCCGCAGTCTGTGCATTCAACACTAACTGCCTTATGACCATGTCTTACTACCTGGATCTTGTCTAAAGTACAGTAATCATCATCTTTACAGTGAAACTCACATTCTGATACTACGCAACCTATGCTTGAATTATGGTTATGACCCATGCTTATTCCTCCTTTTATATGAATAGAAACATGTTTATTCTATGCCTATTAATGATAATTATACTTTAGAGATTATCAAAATAAAAACACGATAGGGCTAGATAAACAGATTCAATGATAGGAGGGCCTTATTTGCTCAAGCAGGGTCAGCCTTTTATTTTTATATAAATAAAAAACCAGAAGTCTTCACTGCAAGCAGCTACAACCTCTGGTGTTATTGACTTCATGGCGGAGAGGGTGGGATTCGAACCCACGAGACAGTTTCCCGCCTACTCGATTTCGAGTCGAGCGCCTTCGACCAGCTCAGCCACCTCTCCGTGACCTGATCTACTTGAATACTCATGTCTCAGGTATCTATCTTACTAGTATTACTCTTTTTTCTGCGTTCTCTAAAAAATTTTTTCATAATTTCAGCACATTCATCTGCTCTTACACCTGATCTAACTATCATCCGGTGGTTTAGTGCTTCATTTTGAACTATATTAAATATCGAATCAATTGCCCCTGCTTTTACATCCACACTGCCATATACCAAGCGGTCAATGCGGCTCATGACTAAAGCACCTGCACACATAGGACAAGGTTCTATCGTAGCGTATAATGTAAGTCCAGTTAAGCGCCATCGCCCCAGCTTTTCACAAGCTTCACGAATCGCTATCATTTCTGCATGGGCCGTTGCATCATGCCAAATTTCTCGCATATTATGTCCCGTGGCCACTACCTGACCATCCAGAACAAGTACAGATCCAATTGGAACTTCACCGATGTCATAAGCCTTTTGCGCTTCCAACAAAGCTAATCCCATAAAATAGTTATCATCCAACATCCGGTCACCACACAAAAAATTGGTGCGCCCGGGGGGACTCGAACCACCGGCACACGGTTTAGGAAACCGTTGCTCTATCCGCCTGAGCTACGGGCGCAAATACAGTAGTAAAAAATGGTGACCCCGGCAGGATTCGAACCTGCGGCCTTTTGATTCGTAGTCAAACGCTCTATCCAGCTGGGCTACGGAGTCACGTCCCTCGATGGAACCCTTGTCCCGTCGACAAAAAATATCTTACCACAGATAGCAATACAAAGTCAACATCTTTTTATTATGAATATTTTTTTAAGAATCAAATTTTACTTCTCTTTCCCTAAATGAATGGATAAAGTAATGTGGATAACTTTATCCACATTACTTTATCCACACCTTTTTACCCACTCAGACCATAAATATCCTTAATTTTTCAAGGCTCGTCATTATATTTCCACATAGTTATCCACATTTGCACACCTTTTGTTGATAATTTTGTGGATAACCCTATGATTAGTGTGCAAAATGCAGTAGTAACTTGATTTCTCTGGCAAGTTGCTACTGCATCTAAATTTTAAAATTTTTTTTTAGAAATCTGTTGTTCCAGCTTTTTCTTGTGCCTCTTGATATAAATATTGCTGACAATTTACTACTTTACCTCGACGGTATGCTCGCCGATATGTTCCATCACTTTTCATAATGTAGGCTTTGCGATTATCTTTTAGCATAATATGCAAAGTATCTTTAATACGTTCCATAAGTTCATGCTTGTCCACAGGGAACAATAGCTCTACCCGCTCACTTAAATTGCGATGCATCCAGTCAGCGCTAGATAGATATATCTTTTCTTTGCCACCATTTGCAAAATACAAAATACGATGATGTTCTAGGAAGCGTCCCACGATGCTTCGCACAGTAATATTCTCACTCACCTTGGGGAGACCTGGGATTAGAGCGCAAATACCACGAATAATAAGTTCAATTTTAACACCCTTACTGGAAGCCTCATATAATTTAAGAATAATTTCTTTATCTAGTAAAGAATTCATTTTGGCAATGATATGTCCGCCTTTTCCAGACTCGGCAAATGCAATTTCTCGATCAATCATTTCCTTCAATTTATCCCTTAAACCGATGGGAGCAACCACTAATTTCTTCCACGAGGGTGGCTCAGAATAGCCTAATAACATATTAAAAAAATCAGACGCGTCTGCGCCAATTTTCTCATTAGCGGTAAATAGACTCATATCAGAGTACATTCGGGCAGTAATGTCATTATAATTACCTGTCCCCATATGCACATACCTTTTAATCTGCGAGCCTTCTTGCCTAATAATCAAAGCCATTTTCCCATGGACTTTAAAACCTAATAAACCATAAATAACATGACATCCCGCCTCTTCTAGGCGCCTAGCCCATTGAATATTGTTTTCTTCATCAAAGCGGGCCCGAACTTCCACCACAACGGTGACCTGTTTGCCATTTTCTGCAGCTTGAGCAAGGGCCTTAACAATAGATGAATTACCACTTACTCGATATAAGGTTTGCTTGATCGCTAAAACCTTAGGATCAATTGCTGCCTGTCGAATGAAATTGACGACGGGCACGAAAGATTCGTAGGGATGATGTAATAAAATATCTTTACTCCATATTACGTCAAACAAAGATTGAGCATCTTTTAATTCTATAGGGATTTGCGGTGTAATTTGTTCATAACGTAAATAATCGTAACCAGTTAAGTCTGTCAAAGTTGTAAAACAAGAAACATCAATCGGTCCAGAAATTTCATATAAATCTTGCTCATCAATATTAAACATTTCTAGTAAAAAATCTTTTAAAAAAGGTTTATTGATTTTACTCGTTTCTAGGCGCACCGCTTCACCGCGTTTTCGCTGACGTAAGGATTTTTCTACTTCTGCTAAGAGATCCTCAGCACCTTCCCCATCAATTAACAAATCTGCATTTCGCGTAATACGGAAGGGTACAATCTCTTTAATGTTATACCCACAAAAGAGTTGGGAGCAATGGGTCTTAATAATATCCTCTAAGAATACAAATAGTTTGCCTACCCCTTGATCTGGTACTTCAATCATTCGAGGTAGAGCACTTGGTACTGGAAGAATCGCCGTTTGCATTTCCTCTTTCCCTTTACTTAGTAGAACCGCTAAATTTAGGCTCCGATTCGCCAACAATGGAAAAGGATGACTCGCATTGACAGCTAAAGGTGTAAGAATCGGATAGATCGTATTATAAAAATAACTTTCTACCCATTGTTTCCCATTACCAGATAAACTTTGTACATCGTTTACATAAATATCATGGTTTTGCATGCCACCAAGAATTTTCTTTAAATACAAATACTGTAATCGTACCATTTCCCGCACAGACTGCCCAATCAATAGAAGCTGCTCTCTTGCATTAAACCCTGCCGCATCCTTCTTAACAATACCACTCTCAACTTGCTGTTTTAATCCAGCAACTCGAATCATAAAAAACTCATCTAAATTAGAACTAGCAATCGCCACAAATTTTAATCTCTCTAGCAAAGGTTTTCCAGAGTCATTGGCTTCTTGCATTACCCGTTCATTAAATTTCAGCCAGCTTAATTCTCTATTTAAGAAATTTTGCTCTTTATCAAACATGGCTCCACCCTGCCTATATTAAAATTTTCAATTATTTCATGTAAATTTTCACTTTCGACATAAATCCTTTTATTTCCTGCACTTTTAGGCAGCAAAGGGTGACTTTTGCAGGAATTAACAATATCTTAACAATATAAATATTGCAATCTTCTTAATATTGCGCGTTTAATATTTTGCTAATTTTGCAGAGGATTTTTAATAAATAATGCTAATACTTAAGAAGATAAATATTTGTAGTCGATAAAGGAGAAATGAATTCATGAATCAACGAATTGCTATTATTGATTTAGGATCAAACTCTGCCCGCCTAATCATCGTAGAAATCTACGAAAACGGTGCTTATAATCTAATTTATCACCAAAAAGATGCCGTTCGTTTAAGTCAAGCTGCAGATAAAGACCGTAGATTACAACCTGAAGCCATGGATCGCGCTATGAACCTACTAAAAAGCTTCACCCATATGTGCCAAATACATAAAACTGATAAAATTCTAGCAGTAGGTACAGCAGCACTCCGTAATGCAGTTAACGGTGCGGAATTTATTGAAGAGGTTCAACGAGAAACAGGAGTTACCATTGAAATTATTAGTGGTGAAGTAGAAGCCAAACTTGGTTATCTAGGAGCTATTAATACGCTAGATGTAACAGATGCTATCTTATTTGATCTCGGCGGCGGCAGCACAGAAATAACATTAGTTAAAAATCGCAAGGCTGAAAAATTAATCAGTTTACCCTTTGGCGCCGTCACATTAACAGAACGATTCAATATCGAGAATAAAGCCAGCGAAGAACAACTAGCAAATCTCAATGATTTTATCAGCCAAGAGATTGATAAAATTCCTTGGTTAAAAAACCTTAATCTTCCCCTCATTGGTATCGGTGGAACAGCCCGCAGTATTGGTAAAATGGAGCAGAAGCGTAACAATTATCCTTTATTGAAATTACACAACTACCGCACTAGTTCTATCTCCTTTCATTCCTTATGGGATGATGTTACAAAAATGACCTGTGCTCAGCGCCGCAAAGTAGCTGGCCTCAGCAATGATCGCGCCGATATTATTATTGCCGGACTGGCTATTGTTAAACAATTATTCGATAAAAACACAAGCACCCAACTTATCATCAGTAGCTGTGGCGTACGAGAAGGACTATTCTTTGAATATTATCTTTCCAAAACCGGACACACAGAACTTATCCCTAGTCCCCTCGTCCATAGCACCCACAACATGTTATTATTCTATAAAGTAAATACAAGCCATGCCTATCATGTGGCCAAATTAGCCGACCAACTGTTTAATGATTGGCAAGAAGCATTAGATCTACACCCCAGTGATAAACCCCTTTTAGAGGTTGCTGCCTTGCTGCATGATACCGGTATTCGTGTTAATTATTATGATCACGCTAGACATAGTGCCTATCTGATAGAAAATGCTCGTTTATTTGGCCTTTCTCATCGGGAGCAAATTATGGCGGCTATCATTGCCGGCTGGCATCATAGTCCTTCGGTAAAATACTCCTACAACAGAATTTATAATGAGTTCTTAGATGCAGGCAATTGGCAAACAGCTCGAAAATTAGCTTTACTACTTGCTTTCGCCGAAGCCTTAGATACGACCCAAATGGGCCTTGTTGAAAAAGTTACCACTGTATTTTCAGATAAACAAGCCCAATTAAAATTAACTACTAAAGACGCCATTCCTCTAGAACTACAAGCACTAAAGAAACATAGCAAATGGTTAAAAAGAGAAATCCGCTTAGAATTGAATATTACTGAGTAAAAATAACTAGAAGGTAAAAGGCACAGCAGAGTAATCATCTGCTGTGCCTTTTACCTTCTAGTTACATTCATCTTTAGTTTGTGCTAAAATCCAAATTCTGAATTAAACTTCACTTGTTTTAATGAATTCGTTACAGGTAAATGCATAACCATGAAGATAGCTAGGAATACTCCAAATATATGATAAAAAAATCTAATTTAACTTTATATCATCATATTTACTTTCAAATCCAAACTATTATAAAATGAGTTATAAAACCCTCACTGGAGGCTCCCATGAATATTTTTTCAAATCCATTCAGCAACCTAACTTTGATTTTCACCTTTGTCAGTAAGGTATTCCCCTTAATTACAAAGGAACTAACACATTGGTCCAATTATGCCTCCTCCCACGCTTCCTCAGCACTTCGGACACAAGCATTGGCTAGCATTAGGGATAAAAAATTTCACTGCCAAGGGGGAAGCATTTATAGTTTATATCCTACTGTAGATATAACCAAATTCATCCCCCTGATAGTATCCCTGCAAACAATTAGCGATTACCTAGATAATCTTTGCGACCGAGCCGATATCATGGATGAACAAGCTTTCAAACAGCTGCATTTAGCTATGACAGATGCTCTTACCCCCGATGCACCACCCCAAGATTATTATGCTTATTATCCTTTTAAAGAGGATGGAGGTTATCTCAAACAGTTAGTTATCACATGCCAGCAACAAATAAAGGCCCTACCGTCCTATGAACTTGTAAAGTCAGAAGTTCAAAAATTAGCCTGCTTTTATAGTGAACTACAGACGTACAAACACCTTGACCCTAGTATGCGAGAAGTAAAAATGCTAAATTGGATAGCCCATCATATTATAGACTACCCTCAGATTACCCCTTGGGAATTTGCCGCCGCTACGGGTTCTACACTAGGAATATTCATGCTCTGTGCTGCCGCTAGCGACAGAAATCTTCACCCTCATACTGTCAAAGTAATCGATTCCGCTTATTTTCCTTGGATTAGCGGATTACATATATTACTGGATTACTTCATCGACATGGGAGAAGATGAGGCAAACGGTGATCTTAATTTTGTATCCTATTATCAGAACTCATCCCAAATGCTCTCTCGCCTAACCCTTTTCACAGAGCAAGCCTTTTTACAGGCTAGCACCCTGCAAAATCCATCTTTTCACAAAACAGTCGTACAAGGACTGCTCGCTATGTATCTTTCCGATCCGAAGGTCACCACTTTAAAAAATCAATCAATACGGAAGTCTCTCTTAAAAACTGCTGGTGGATATACTCGTTTTCTTTATTATTTGTGCAAATTGTTACGCTTTAAAAAGAAACTCTAATAAGAAATAATAAGAAAAGATTTGGCTTAGGCCAAGTCCTCAGACGCAGGCAGAAGCCTTAGTCGTTCTTACTTGAAATCAAGGAAGTGTTATACTTTCTGATTCCGTAAAAAATGCTGAGCGCAATGAGAGCACTCAGCATTTTTTATTATTTTTTCATAGTTCCGGCAGTTTTTATTAGAGCCGTCACCAATTCAGCACTATTATATAAATCAATTTCCTTAATGAATTCATCTGTTGTATGTACTTTATTCATCCCTACTCCCAATACAGCTGTAGGTACCCCATAATTATTAAAGAAATTAGCATCACTGCCGCCACCTGTCGCTTTAATTTCTGGAGTTAAACCAATACTTTTGGTTGCATTCACCGCAAGTTTTACTACTGAAGCTTCTTCTGATAATACATAGGGACCGTATGCCTTATTTACCTTGACCTCAGCACGTGCGCCATTATCCGCTGCCACTTTTTCAAAAGTTTCCTTCATATGAAGCGTTTGTTTCTCTAACTTTTCCATATTACGGCTGCGGGCTTCGCACTTTAACTCTACCACATCGGGTACAATATTAGTCGCAATACCGCCACTAATTATACCTATATTGGAAGTAGTTTCAAAATCAATACGTCCAACCTGCATTTGGGCCAAAGCCTTGCCAGCTACCACGATGGCATTAATGCCTTCTTCTGGAGCAACACCTGCATGGGCCTTTTTGCCATGAACGACTGCCAAAATACTATTTTGACCAGGAGCCATAGTAATTACTTCACCAGGAGCACCACTAGAGTCAAGAGCATAACCAAAATCAGCTTTCAACAAGCTTGGATCAATGTTCTTTGCTCCATTTAAGCCACCCTCTTCAGCCACCGTAAACACCACTTGAATCGGACCGTGAGAAATATTTTCTTCCTTGATTACACGCAAGGCTTCTAATATAGCTACGATCCCGGCTTTATCATCTGCGCCAAGAATGGTATCGCCAACAGAAGTGATCACCCCGTCCTTAAGTTGAGGTTCTATACCACCACAAGGCTCCACACAGTCCATATGAGCGCTTAACATTAAAGTGGGAGCATCTTGCAAGGTCCCTTTGCTATAAGCAAGTACATTACCACAATTTCCGCCAATTTTTTCTCCTACATTATCTTCGGTAACTTCAAGTCCTAAATCCTTGAGACGTGCCTTAAGCAAATCGGCGACTTCACGTTCATCCCTAGTGGAACATTTGATTCTTACTAGTTCAAAAAATTCTTCTAATACTCTTTGTTTATTAATCATTCTACGACCTCCCTACAATATAAGCAATAATTTTGTACTCCGTAGAAAAACACCATCTTACTTTTATAAGATTCTTACAGCAAAATAATATTCCTGCCTAGGGAATGTAAAAATGTAGCTTTTTCTCGATATTTTTTTATTTTAGCAGACATACTAGAGTAAAGTACTCATCGATAAAAGGAAGATTATACACTATGCCTAAAATTATTGCTCTACAAGCTACTGATCCAACACTAATCGATCTATTGCATGAACAAGGCTACACTGTTATCGATATGTATGAAGCTCACCGCAATCGAGAGCTTGTTGATGCTTATCTCTATACCACCTATCATCCGGATGCCTTAACTGCTTATCATAGTGTAGCCGAACCAACAGATATTATCCTAGAAAACCAAGAAGAAATAGCCCCCTTACCGACCACCCTTATGCTAAATATTTCTGACCTACAGCCGGAACAAGTGCTGCTAACATTAGGGCGAAGACTATAAGAAAAACGCTACGCGTCCTTTTTGAACCACAGAGGCGCAGAGGACCGCAGAGAAAAGATAGATAGAGTTATAAAATCCCCCCTCAGCGTTCTCTGCGCCTCTGCGGTTCATCATCTTTCTCACTTCTTGGGAACACTTATCAATCTTCCCTTTGTTACGATACCTTCACCAAATTTATTTTTCAGTTTATCAAGCGCTTCATACACAGCCGTTCGTTTATTATCTTGTTCATCAAATAGTGAGATTTGGCTATCTCCTGCTTGCAAGTTGGATACAGTAATACCTAGTAACCGAACCCCTTCTTGCAAAGGTATTTGACGACAAATGTGGATTGCCGTCTCATAGAGCATTTCATCAAAATGCGTAGGTTCCGATAGGGTTTTACTACGAGTAATGGTTTTAAAAGATGCAAAACGCAATTTAACAGTAATGGTCCTGCCCTTGTAACCATGCTGCCTAAGCCGCCAGCCAACCTTTTCAGCTAATGCCAAGAGTTCTGTTTCAATTTGTCCTATTTGCCTAAGGTCAACAGGAAAAGTTAGTTCATTACCAATCGTCTTAGGCTCAAGTTCAGGAATGACAGGTCTATCATCTTGCCCATTGGCTAAGTTATGTATGGTATAAGCCATTTGTCCACAATGTTTTGCCAATTGAACTACGTCCGTTTTCCCCAATTGACCAATGGTGTAAATCCCCAAATTTTTTAAAATCTGCGCTGTAGCCTCTCCTACCCCCCACATCCGAGTAATGGATAAATCATGGAGCATAGCTTTTTCTTCTCCTAGAGCAACCATTACAAGCCCATCTGGTTTTTGCAAATCGGAAGCCAATTTAGCTAAAAACTTATTAGGGGCTACCCCAGCGGAAGCTGTAAGCCCTAGTTCACTCTTAATACGTTCTTTAATACATTGGGCAATTGCTTTGGGACTATCATAAAGTTGATCCATTCCTGAAACATCTAAGAATGCTTCATCTAATGACAAGGGCTCAACGAGGGGGGAAAATTCAGAAAAAATTCGGTTTAGGTCAGCGGAGACTCGACTATACTTTTCGTGGTCACAAGGTAAAAACACTCCCTCCCGGCAGCGACGTCTCGCTTCCACCATGGACATAGCAGAGTGTACGCCAAAACGACGGGCTTCATAAGAGGCAGTAGCTACGACTCCTCGATTTCCCATACCTCCAACAATCACAGGCCTACCCCTTAATTCCTCATTATCTCGTTGTTCTACTGCTGCAAAAAAGGCATCCATGTCAATGTGTATAATCCAGCGCTCCATTATTTCACCAACTTTTAATTCGCTTGCTATAATACTCTTTCTGACTATACAACAAACGCCTTCATCTTGTTCACAAGATAAAGGCGTTAACTATTTTAAAATGGCGGAGCGACAGGGATTCGAACCCTGGCAGGCCTTACGACCTCTAACGATTTAGCAAACCGTCCTCTTGAGCCGCTTGAGTATCGCTCCATGTTATTTGAATGGCGGAGGGGGTGGGATTCGAACCCACGGACCCCTTACGAGATCGCTGGTTTTCAAGACCAGTTCCTTGAACCGCTCGGACACCCCTCCGGGCTCGGTAACACATTTATGATTATAACAGCATATCGTTCCCATGTCAACAGCAGTAGACATAAAATTTATAAATATTTTTATAGTAAGTGACCACGATTGGCAATCACATTAATCACACCACTATCATACTTGAAAATAGGGATACGCCTAAGTTCAAATTCAGGAGACTCTTTGAGACAAATGCCTTCCCGTACAGTAAACCCTGTATTATAACCCACATTTTTGGCTATTTGTACAACTGCCTCATTATAGCTTCCCCGCGGATAAGCAATCGCATCCACTTTTTTTCCTAAAACACTCTCTAATACGGCTTTTGAATTTACTAATTCATCATAAACTGCAGCTTGATCTAGTTCTCCTAAGGCTCTATGTGTTACTGAATGGGAGCCAATGGACATGCCGCCTTGTTCCATTTCTACAATATTTTCAGGAGTAAGCCGATCTTGCGTCCATAACATATCCGTAATAATAAAAAAAGTTCCCACCATTCCATGCCTTTTTAATATCGGATAGGCATTTTGAAAATTGTCCAAATAACCATCATCAAAAGTAATCAAGACAGGTTTTTCTGGCAACTCTACATTGCGGTCACTCATAAAATTTTGGAATTCTCCTAAGGTAATACTGCAATAACCTCTTTGCTGTAAACTGTCTAAATCGTTCGAAAATCGTTCTGGAGTAACAGTCAGCATATCTGTCGTATATCCTACTCGATGATAAGCCAACACAGGAATTTTACGATAACCAGATCCACTACTAACAGCGGCCTGAAATAGCAATTCCGAGGTACTTACACCGACCAGTGTACTAAAGCACACTTTTAAGAAGTTACGACGTGAAATCATCACTATTACCCCTTTCCACCAAGGAACCTACTTCTAATATATTGTATACATTCCTCTTAAGGTTATTGTATCATTATCTATATTTTTTTCCCATATTTTTTATGCTTTTTTTGTCGAATTTTTTTCTTATTAGTCTAGTCGATAATATGACCATACACAATGTAGACCTTTTAAGGTACCACCGCACTGGCAATTTTCATGACCACATACCCTAGAACATACCGTGTCCACACCCGACTTGCTTACCCGCTCTGAAACTTCTTTCACTGGTTGAAGGGCCCTCCCTCTCTTTATTTTATAACCAGTCCGTTTATCACCTAGCTTACAGAACCACTGCCACAACTCCAAAGTAGAACCCCTCCTCTCGCTTTTGCTTTTAGTATAAGCTACTACACTTCCTTTGCCTATGACATAGATCACAAATTTAACTTATAAACCTACTTCTCGCTAAATATTTGTACAGCCATTATAATGATGATTATATTATTCTCCATCCTTGAGCAGAAAGGCGGATTCGGCATGAAACAAATTGACCAACACCGACAGGAAGCTTTTGTACAACAATTATTTTCCAGCATTGCTAAGCGGTATGATATATTAAATGCACTCTTTACTCTAAACCAAGATACCTATTGGCGAAATTTCGCCGCAGCGAAAGCTGCTCTAAAAGAAGACAACTCCGTCCTAGATGTATGTTGCGGCACAGGGAAGTTATCCCTCTCTTTAGCAAAATACCTAGGAGTTGGTGGACAGATCATCAGCCTAGACTTTTCAGAAAGTATGTTACTTGAGGCCAAGCAAAATATTCAAAAATCCCCTTACCAACAAAAAATTACCCTCATGCAGGGCAATGCCCTTAAATTACCCTTTGCTGAAAATTGCTTCGACTGTACTACCATTGGCTTCGGCCTTCGAAATGTATCAGATATAAAGAGCACCTTAGAAGAAATGTATCGTGTGACAAAACCTGGCGGCACTGTATTATCCTTAGATTTATCTAAGCCTAGTGCCCCCATCTTTAAACAACTCTATTACCTTTACTTTGAGAACTTACTCCCCTTCTTAGGGAATTTAGGTTTTACTAAGAATCACCCTTACTACAATCTTCCTGCCTCTTTGAAAACCCTTCCCCATCAATCCGTTATTGCAAATATATTTAGTCAAGTAGGTCTACAACAGGTTACCTACCACCAACTGACAGGAGGTATCGCAACTGTACATTTAGGAAAGAAATAAATTTAGTCAGGTAAAGCTTTACTCTAAAACTAAAAAGGAAAAGATTTTTAGGCACAAAAAAACTCAAGGAATGTACTCCTTGAGTTTTTATACTTATATTTTGATTCTGTTATCTACTACATTCCAATCAATATTCTTGAAAAAGTTTGCTATATATTGAGGTCTCTTTAAACCATAGTCTAACATATAAGAATGCTCCCAAGCATCTAACACCAATAAGGGGGTACGGTCTACAGGGTGCCCGCTATGATGTTCATCCAGCCAAAGATTATTTAATTTCCCATTGCTGTTATCTTGGCATAGCATAGCCCAACCAACGCCTTGCATACTAGCTGTAGCCTTAAAATCTTCTTCCCATGCTTCATAACTGCCGAAATTTTCCTTCAATAGTTTTAATAATGAGGAACTAAGGTGAATCTCATTTCGCCCACCCAAATTTTCAAAATACAGTTCATGCAAACGCATACCAGCAACTTCCTGGTTGATTCGCTTTTTAAGTCCTGCATATTCTATGGGGTCTGCCTGTCCTTCTGCTAAGTTGTTTTCAATATGCGCTACAATTTCATTCGCGTTTTTAACATATCCATTGTATACGTTAAAATGATTTATTAAGAGCGTGTCACTAAAACCCTGAATACCCAAAAGATCACTATAATCTTGCGCTTGATATGACATCTGCCTTCCCTCCATGCGAAGTATTTTTACACTAAACAATCGTTCTTTTGTTGCAGATACGCTTGTAATTATTTACTAGCATATCCACCTTTTTATATTATATGATATTGTTTTTGTATTATATCACGTTACGACTGTCTTTGCTTCATCTATACAGTATTTATACAGTATACTTTTTTACGTGTTATAATGAAAATAATTATCAATAAAGATTTAAAGGGTGGATAAAAATGGATGTTTTAAAATCAGTCATTTTTTTTGTTCTAGCTGGGTTATTTGAAATTGGTGGCGGTTACTTAATTTGGCTTTGGGTTCGAGATGGTAAGGGTATTAGCTATGCAATCTTTGGCGCTATCATCTTAGTAGCATATGGATTCATCCCTACATTACAACCTGCTAATTTCGGACGAGTTTATGCCGCATATGGAGGAATTTTTATCGTTCTTTCTATCTTGTGGGGTTGGGGCATTGATAAAATCGCCCCAGATAAGTTTGATATGATTGGGGGGCTCATTTCCCTAGTAGGCGTCATGATTATTATGTACTGGCCTAGATGATAGCTTAACAATATTATGAATAATAAGGGCTTAATCCATCTTTTTTTTACCGCAGAGGCACAGAGGACACAGAGAAAATAGGGTTACATTTCAAAAGTAAAGCATTAATAACATGAAACTACTCTAAGTATAGGTTGCAGGTTTATTTAAAATCATAAATCTTGATAAAGTAAAAAGAAGCTGTCAGTTATAACTTGACAGCTTCTTTTGTACTAAATACATATAAATATTTTTCTTTTACTGGCTGCTTGAAAATCCGTTCTACTGCATCAGCATATAAATTAAGCTGCACAGTATAGCGCTCAATAAGCTCTTTGCTATCGGTGACCCAGTCGGTTTTATAATCTAGTAATACTAAGCCATCATCCTCATCAAACAAGGCGTCGATAACCCCTTGAATGAAGATTCCTTCTCCCGCACCTGCCATATCATCATAGAACTTTTCCGCGGGAAGAACTAGGCTGAAAGGTAATTCTCGCCTTACCTTAGGTGAAGAACATAACCGCTGACCTAAGCTACTTTGAAAAAAGGCTACCACACCTTTACTATCTACAATGTCAGCGTGTTCAGGTAAGATCATTTCCTTAGCAACCATATTGGCGATCTGTTCTTTAATACCACCCTCAGACAAATCTCCCTGTAAATCCATCTGTTGCATGATACTATGCATTAATGTGCCGCGTTCTGCACCAGTTAATCCCACGGACTGTTGAATAAACCGTGGACGTAAAGCAATCGATTTTTTAGCAAAGTTTTGCTGACTACTTTCAATTACCTGCGTATCAAAACGCCGTTTGATTTCCGTCACCGACAACTTAGCAGGTTTTCCTACAATATGCTGATAACCATATTGCCAGCCTAGCGTTTTCTCTACCCAGGCATAATCTTCCCCACTATCGACGGGTTGCATGTTGCGAATATTCTCTAGCAGTGCGGCAGCTTCCGATTGCTCCTCATCTACCTCCAGTAATTGACTACGAGAATAAACATCTACTTGCCATTTTGACGGGTCCTTAGAAAAAATTGGTCTCAGTTCTTGTTCGCACTCTCCATATGCCCTAAGAGCAGCGCCTCCTTCATGCCGAGCCACAGCAGGACACAACCAATCCAAATAGTTACTAGCCCCTGCAATTAGTGAGTCAGGCAATGTAGGTTGCAGACGTTCTGTATATTGACACCACCCAGCCGCCTTTTTAGCCAATTTACTTACGGAGCCTACAAGAATCAATTTTTCCCTTGCTCGTGTTAAGGCTACATAAAGAATACGCAATTCCTCTGCTTTGGTCTCCATAATAAGCTTATGACTAATGCCATGTCGTGCTAATGTAGGGTAACGAAAACGTAGTTCTGGATTGGTAACATAAGGGCCAACCCCTAAGGCCTTGTGACATAACACCAACGCTTTACTATCTTGCAGATTGATATTCTTGCCTAAATCAGCTACAAATACAAGAGGGAACTCAAGTCCCTTACTTTTATGAATACTCATAATCCGTACTACATTTTCACTTTCCCCCAAGGCTCTGGCAACAGCAAGGTCAGAGCCTTTATCCTGCATACGCTCTACAAAACGCAAAAAGCGAAATAAGCCGCGAAAATTTGTTGATTCATATTGACGAGCCCGATCATGCAGCGCTCTTAAATTGGCTTGCCTTAGCATGCCACCAGGCATACCTCCGACATAATCATAGTAACCCGTATCACGATAAATCTGCCAAATGAGTTCTGGAACACCCTTACAACGAGATAAATTACGCCATTGTTCAAGCTGTTTTACAAAACTTTTCATTTTTTCCCGTGTTTCTTCGATTAGACTTGCGTTATCCACCTCGTGGCTCAAAGCGCTCCATAATTCCTCCCCCTGACAGCACAAACGAACTTCTGCTAGCTCTTCCGTCGTAAATCCTGCCAAAGGCGAACGCAGCACCGCTGCCAAGGCGATATCTTGACGAGGATTATCGATCACACTTAATAAAGATACCATGATCTGGACTTCGATTTCCCTAAAGTAACCAGCATCTAGTTCAGCATAAGCAGGTATACCTGCCTTTCTTAGTACATCCAGCATTACATTTGCTTTGCCTTTTACTGACCGAAGTAAAATGACGATATCTCGCCAAGCTAGGCTTCGATACTCTTTTAACCCTTTATCATATACACGATAATTGCCTGTCATAAAATCACTCATCTTTTTGGCAATTAAACGAGCTTCTAATTCAAAACCACTTAGTTCTGCCTCTTCCATTAAGTCAGCTGCAGGACCATCAGCGGTTTCTACACCTTCCCCAGTATCCATCTCCCCTTCGGGAGAACCCATCTGTTCTTCCGCTTCATCCCGATCTACAATGCAGAGTTCCACTGGCCCTTCCAGCAGTTTGCCTTGCTCTTCTGGATAATCTGGGCCAGGATTAAGTTTCTCCGCCTCTCCATACTCTAGTTCTCCAATCCGGGGCGACATCAACTGCGCAAAGAGAAAATTGACAGCATGAAGTACCCCAGCCCGACTACGAAAATTCTGGGATAAGTCGATTCGAGCATACTGGCTTCCGGCAGTCGGATACTGGCGATATTTTTTCATAAACAATTCCGGTTCTGCTAGACGAAAACGATAGATACTCTGTTTAACATCACCCACTAAAAATAAATTAGGCTGTTTCGTACTGGCTACCAAACGTAGAATGGTTTCCTGTACTCCATTGGTATCTTGGTATTCATCCACCATTACTTCCGCAAAACGTTCCTGCAATTGAATCGCAACAGAAGAAGGTATGATCTCTCCTATCTGACTTTCCGGTGCAAGCAAAATTTGTAAACAAAAATGTTCTAAGTCATTGAAATCCAATACATCTTTGCTACGCTTTGCCTTGGCAAATTCCTGACCAAATTCAATAACCAACTTACCTAACGTATCCACTACAGGAGCAATTAGACGCATATCTGCCAATAATTCTTCTGCAGGACGATCAAAGAAATGCACCTTACAGTCATTGATTTTATCTTTAACCTTCTGCCTGACTCGTTGAAAATACTTCTTCATGGATTCATCTGTACCTTTTGGCACGGCCGCAATTTTCTCAAACTTACAACCAGCAATCGCAGTAGCCAGACTTTCCCATGAGTGATTAGCTGCAGACAGCAGTTCATCAAGGACAGTCCGATCTGCCATAAAGGTATCTACATAGGCGTCTATACTGCCAGGTCTTCCAGCCTCTAGGCAAAGAACATCTAATTGCTGCCCTGCCTGTTCCAAATCCAAGACTATTTTCTCCCGAATTAACTTCGACCAAGGAGTTTGATCAACAGTAGCTGCTTCAGGCAAAGCAAACTCTTGTGAAAGACCAGCTAACCATTTTTCTGGCCAAGGATGACTCTGGGAGAAATTATATAATCCTAGTACCAATTGATATAAGGAATTGTCACTTTGTTCATCCCCATAGTGTTCTACCAAGTCTAGAAATGCCTCATCCCCTTGAGCGTATTTCGCCTCAAACAAGTTTTCCAGCACTTCTGTTTTCATAATTGTCACTTCTGCCTGACCAGCAATGCGAAATTGAGGATCTAAATCTAAGAGATGAAAATTCTGTCGTACAATGTTTTGACAAAAGGCATGAATGGTAGAAATGGCAGAAGAATTGAGCAGCGCTAGCTGCCGCTGAATATGCTCAGAACGAGGCTGTTTTTTTAATGCATCATTCAGAGCCGAGCCAATGCGCCCGCGCATTTCAGCCGCTGCTGCATTGGTAAAGGTAACAACTAGCACCTTATCCACATCAACTGGTTGCTCTTTATCTAATATACGAGAAATAATCCGTTCAACTAGTACCGAGGTTTTACCCGAACCAGCAGCCGCAGCTACTAATAGATTTTTATTCCGTGTTTCAATTGCCAATAACTGCTGCTCAGACCAACTCATTTGGTTTTACCTCCTGGCCTTGGGTAATTTTCCCCATAATAGTACTTTCATCTGGCTTTGCCAATCTACGATATTGATTTTCTGGCAACAAACTATCAAACTGACATACGGCACTGTACTGACAAAAGCCACAAGGAGTCCTTTTATCTAAAGCATAAGGACTAATCTCGATTTTCCCTGCCATAATTTCTCGTGCCGTATCAACTAATTTTTGCTCTACATGGCTAAGTAATAATTGGAACTCTTCAGGTTCTTTGACATAAGACAAGCAATTACTATAAAAGGTATCATCCTTTTTCAAGGCAACCTTCAAGAATTCAGAATAACCATCAATGGTGTGATCCAATAACCGTATTACTTGAGAATCGGCTAGTACCCAACCTGGCATCTTTAAGAGTCCATTAATTTTTTTACAAATTTCATCGGCGTCTAACTTAATTTTATCTGAGAGATTCGGATTCTTTAAGAAATAATACAACACTCCAGCAGGTAAACAGTCTTTATACGCTTTACTTGCTACTAGCAGATACGTTAATAGCTGGAGACGCAAACCATAATACACATCCACTAATTTAAGCCAAGCTCCCCCTGACTTATAATCAATAATTAGCATATACTTTTTGCCTTCCAATTCCCCAATGTCCAAGCGATCAATTTGCCCGACTATTTCCAAGGAAATATCATCTGGCAACATATAGACGAGAGGTGGCAAAGCATCCTCCCCCCGCCCGAATGATTTTTCCATGGCTATGGGTTTAAACGTACTTACCCGATCGAATTCGACTAAACGACGTACGGCACGAGTTACAGTCCGCTTCAGTCTGCCCACCAAGTGCTTATGCTGTTCCGAGCTTAACAAAATCTCATTCTGCAGTTTTGGCGCCAATTCTTCCACTACTTGGTTTACAATCTCCTTATACTCCCCTTCGTTCATACTACCCCAGTCACGACCGGCTTCTTGTAAGCTATCACCAAATCCTTTGAGAGCAGCATGCAAAAACTGCCCCCAGTCAGGTGCCTGCAAACGAAAAACCGCTCGCTCCTTAAGACTTAAACCATACTGCGCAAAATGTTTGAAGGGACAGGCCTGATAGGATTCAAAACGGGTAACACTGCCCCGCAGTTTATTCTGCTTCGGATATAAACGATTCGCCAAATTTCCAGGCAATGATTCTACCTGATTGTGATGAAACAACCCAGCTACGGCTCTTTGCACATACCATTCCAGCCCTTGTTCTTGTCTTGCCCAGTTATAAACATCCCACCACACGCCAGCAATCTTCTCACCGCTCTTGTAGCTTCGAAGTACGGCAGCCAAAGCGGAAATACTGCGTTTCCCATGAGCGATATACTGCTGTTCACTCCCAGTTATAGGCTCTACAGGCAAAGAATGAAAGGGTACTCTTGCCAATTCTCGAACCCGTTTAATTAGCAAGGATGGGCTAAGCCCCTTGCCTTCTTCATCTGCCAGAGGATAGCTAAGCCATAAATACTCTTTCGCTCTTGTTAAGGCTGTATATACCAAAAACCGCTCCGCAAAAGAATCGGACTGTGAGCCTGGGGCTAGCTCTAAACCAAATTGAATCATTTGCCCCCGTTCCGCATCCGTTAATAAACCTTCACCCCTCCCGCGCATGGGCAACACTCCATCATTTACCCCTGGAACATAAATAGCCTTGATATTTACCAAACTAGTCTGCTCCATAGGAGATACGGTAACATAATCAAGCCCTGGAGGAATGAGACTGAGAGTAAGACCTTCCAAGCCTTCACTCAACATAATCCCATAGTCGGCTACTGCCATCTCCTCAGTGCCGCAGATCTCCACAATTTGTTCTAATAACTGAATCACTTGATCCCATAACTGACGATGTTCCCTTGCCTGCTCCAAATCCCCTATTTCTTCGGCATGCACCGCCCACTGTTCTAATTTTTCCGGCACCATCAATCCTGCTAAAAAATCATATAAAGCTGTCGTCATCTCTAGTACCGTCGTTGCGGTTTTCATTTGCTGTTCAAAGACAAGTAAAGGCGCAGAAACTTTGCTTCTAACCTCATTGATAGTTTGAAGATGCTCTTGTTGTACCTCATTTAGTTCCGCATCTTCCCCTAAGGAAAAGCGGCGAATAAATGTCCACAGCTGACCATTCGTCCATTTTGTACCGCGAATACCAAACTCCAATACATAGTTTTCCAATTTATCAATATCATCCCGGGACAAATCAAATAAATCTGTCTTAAAACAGCGAAACAAGGGTTCATAACCCCATCTTTCCGTGATCACTTCTATACTGGAACGCAATAATTCCGCTAAGGGATGATGCACTGGTTGGCGTTTTCGGTCACTAAAGAAAGGTATCTCATAGTCAGCTAACACAGTCTCCACAAGTTCCGCATAACTTTCTGGATCACGAAGCAGAATACCAATATCTCTCCAACGATATCCTTCCTCCCGACATAAACGTAACATATCCCTTGCCATACCTTCGACTTCTACCCGGCGATTGGCAGCTTCCGTTACCACAACTCCTTTAGTTTCACCTGCCCAAACTGGAGAAGGAAAAGTAAATAGATGCGCTTCCATATGCCCTAGCAAAGGAGCCATAAATCGTTGGCTTTGGGTTAACTCCACTTCTTCAATTTCTGCCCCCATCTTCTTTGCCATATCCAATAACTTTCTTCGGGTGTCCCATTGACGATGAAATAAGGCTGTCTCACTTGCCTGTTCAACCGACTTGGCATCTGCCAAACACAAGGTAATGGTCACACTAGCAGAATTTGCTAATAGCTGAGCCACTACATCTGCTTCTTGCGGATTGAACCAAGTAAAGCCATCAATCCACACCTCTGCTTGATGTAAAATGGCAGACTGGGGAATCTTCTTTGCCAAGAAGGTGAGATAATCTTCTGGATCGGTATAACGCCCTTGCAAGAAGTTTTCAAAACCTTGATAGACTAAGGCTAAATCATGAATTTTATCACCAATCGGCAAATCACCGCATTGCCCTTCTACCTCTGCCAAAGATTCTGGAGATACACCATAGGCTTTAAACTCTTGAATCATACTGGCTAAAATATCGGCAAAACTACGTTGGGCAGCCGCCCGGTGAAATATTTTAAAATCTTCACGATGCTCATGTAATAATTTATTCAATACGATGCGTTTCCCAAGTTCTGTAATATGAGGGCGAACCGCACCACCTGTTTCCATTAAGATTCGATGCGCCAAACGGCGAAAGCCAAAGACATAGGCCCTAGTAAAACCGTCAATGCCCGGAGTAGATGCTAACTCATGCTCTACCTGAAAGGTAGCGTGCTCCGGTAAGATCATTATCATAGACCGTCCCTCTGGTGATGCTGTTAGCATTTGGCCCATTTCTTCTAAACAATACTGAGTCTTACCAGCCCCAGCTCTTCCCATAATTAAACGAAGCTTCACTTGTGTTTCACCTCTAACCTTATATCTTGCTATTAGCAGTGTTATTCGGTATGAGAGAGGAAAAGTCCTACCCTGGCCCGACTGCGTTGGTACGTTGCAGGTAAAAAACGTTTTTTTATTTTATCAGTCTTACTACTTAACATTGCTGGTAATTTCTTCGATATGTAATATAATGGTTATATTTGTCAATGATTAAGGAGGGGACTCTTAATGTCTAACAGCAGAGGGCTAATCACTAATTTATTAAATACTAACTCGAATAGTACGTTAAATTCCCTAGAAAAATATAGGGATGACATGTTAAAGAAATTACAATCTGACACTGGCAATAATGGAAATGACGATGCTAGTTCTCATACAGGCAGAAAAGAAACGATGGTAGCCTTACAAGGAGTTACAAAGCAAATACAACAGGTTCAGTATGCAAAAACCGCACAGAAACTTCAAGACGATTGGTATAAAAACGAATCATCACCAGCTAAAAGTCCTAGTAAACGGGAGAAAATTAGAAGGGAGCATGAAACCTATCTTTTTAACACTAGTATGGGGCATTTAATGCTAGCCAAAGCAGATATTTCTGTAGATGAAAACGTTAACGCTGCGAAAGAATTGGGAATTGAGGCCGCTGAAGTAGAACGTAAAAGGAAGAAAGATGAAATGGATGCTGATACGACAAATGATAACAGTAAAAATAATGAAGCAAAAACAGTAAGTGCGATAAAGAAAAAAAATAAAAAACCATCTTTAAATATATTAGCATGAGTAGCATGATTTAATTTCCAATCTTGAAAATGATAGATACATCCTACCAAATAGAGCTTGAATTATAAGCAACCTTATCCAATAAAGTTGCTAGAAAAACAGGAGCCTCTTCCCCACTAAAAGGGAATGGCTCCTATTCTTATGCCCCGATAACAATATGTTTTTCTTGGAAGGTATTAGGATTATTGATAGCTAAAGTTGTGTTAATTGTATCAAGAATAATCTGAGCGATATTCTGAGAACCATTTATCGGAATTGTATTGTTAGTCATCACATTACTATAAGAAGCAAAAATAGCCATTTCGTTAATTATTGTGCATGCTTCGCTGGGGGTCGGACAATGGTAACCTAATTGATTTCTATTAACAAATTCAATATTACCCGTCTCTTGGATACCAATTGCTTCCGTGACAATTAGCTTTTTTTTCATTGATACGCCTTCCATAAGAGTACCAGGACCAGCTTTAGAGACAATTACATCACTTGCTGCCATTAATGTTTCCATGTTATTGACAAAACCGTAGACGTGCAATCGGTCGGAATGAATTTTGGGGTTGTTAAGTTCATCATATAAATCTTTGTTATTGCCTGCTATGACAAGTATTTGTTTATCAGGACACTGTTTTTTTAAGGTATGAACCCAATCCCCCATATTGCCTGCCCCAACTCCACCACCTGCAAGGAGAATTGTAAAGGGTTCGTTTTTTATGCCAAGTTCATCACATGCTTGTTTTTTTGATAATTTACTATTTGAAAATTTAGGGTGTACTGGAAAACCAGTGTAGATAATCTGACTGTAAGGAATCCCATACTTTATTAGAGATTGAAATGCTTCTTTTGTAGGAACAAGATATAGATCCGCTCCTGGTGTTGCCCATGATGCATGTATGGTAACAAGATCTGTAATGACAGCTATGATTGGCCAAGTGGCTCGTAACTTTTTGCGAGTTTGTTGCAGTAAACCAATAACTAGTGGATGAACGGCTACAACGGCATCCGGCTGGCTATCAGCTATTGCTCGTTTAATACTATAGTGAGATTGAGAATATACTATTTTTGTTAGTGCATTGATACGACTAATACTATTAGTTTCTTTGAAGAACAAATTGTTTAGCCAAACATGGTTTCTGGAGCAGTAATCATAAATTTCTGGTGCTTTTTTTAAACCTGGAAAATTTGTTGTTCTTAAAAAATCGACAATGGTAGATTGTATGCTCTGTTCTTTATCAAATGCAGCTATTATTGATGTCGCAGCACTGCGATGTCCACCGCCTGTGTCTGATATTGCGAACATAATCTCTATAGGCCTAATTGCCATAAGACACCTCTCATTATCAGATTTTAATAATACGGTAGGTACTTTATTTTTTATTATACGAAGCTAATTCAATTATAATGGAATCATATAAATTTTACGTTAATGAATGATTAAGAAAATGTTAAATGTTACACTAAGTGTAAAAAATACGGTTTAGCCGCAATAATAGGATATCAAGGTGAGTTCAATCAACTTGCTGCTCGCAAAAGGCTCAACATGCAGCTGATACTACTTGTTGAGCCTTAAAACCTTTATTCGAAATCGGCTTTCATTAATGATCTCTTTTTGCATGTTATGTAAAATTAACTAAGCAGATATACTTTTGTCACAAGACGGATCCCCTTTATCTCCCCTTGAGCAATCACGTCTTGTTGTGATGAGATACTTTTATTTATGTACAGTGAAATTAAAGTTATCGCTATCATCCTTTAGATGAATTTTTCCCCGGTATGTTCTGTATTTATCTTTACCTATCGTTACCCAGTAGGTTTTGCTTGTTAATGGTAAGTAAATTGTATAATTACCCCGATAGTCAGTCTTGGCAACTTGTATGCCATTCAAGCCACCTTCCATTTCGAACACTATTTTTGCTCCAGTAATTGGTCTTAAGTCTGAATCCGTTATTTTTCCAGAGATAGGGACTTTAGAGGTTGCCGCTGCAGTATTGATATAAAGCATGTTTACTAGAAGAAAAGAAAAAATAATTAGCAAAATCCTTTTGTTTTTCAAAATAAGCACTCCTTATTGGTATGTAATTTTTTACATATAGGAAATATGATACTATAAAGTTGTGATGAAAGTATGACAACAATACCAATATACACGAAGATAAATGTTCCCTGCCTATTACCCTTGTCACACTTTTGTCTTATTTAAATGATATAATGCAACACAGGCTACTCATTAACCTACATAATGATACTTAGTAAATGAAGTGCCAATTAAGAATTAAACATTCCAGGAGGACTTATCATGAAAAAAATCGCACTTACTGTGGCTTCCCTACTCGCCTTCGGTATCAGTACTGGTTTTGCCGCCCCTATTAATAATCTGTCACAAGGTCAGACAGCTGTCGGTGTAGTGGATGACTCTTTCTATCTCGAACACAAGATGTCTGATAACCTTACACTTGGATTCCAAAAGAACGACATTTACGGACAAGTTAATGTTAATAATAATATTAGAGCTATTATTGGTAGCAGAGATTATAATTCCAATTCAAAAATCTATGTAGGGGCAGCAGTGACAAGCCCATTAGCTCCTTCCTTAGATGGCTATGCCTCTCTGGTCGGCGCTTCTGGTTTTAAAGAACTGCAAGTTGGGGCTAATTACAACCTGACTAACAATCTTGACCTTAATGTAAACTACCGCTCCTTTATGCCAGATGAAGGCAGCAACAGTAACCGTACAGCGTTGGGTGCGACATTTAAATTTTAAGAAAAGACTAAGGCTTCTGCCAAGTCCTCGGACGCAGGCAGAAGCCTTAGTCGTCCTTACTTGGAATCAAGAAAGTGCTATACTTTCTGATTCCGTAAAACCAAACGCTAGCAACTGATAATAACTTGAGTACTTCAACAAAAATAGAGGGTTTCGCTTAATAAAGCGAAACCCTCTATTTTTGTTATTTCATTTATAATTACATTGCCTCAGCACTTTTCCGCCGGCCATAGACTCTTTGCGCCTGTCTGCTCTTTCCTCTTTCACCAAATAATGCTCCGATTAAGTTAACGGTTAAACGAGCTGTAGTGTCATCTTTGTCTAACAAAGGATTCACTTCCACAAATTCTGCAGAAATCAATTGATTGGATGCCGATAATAACCTAACAGCTTGTAAGCTCTCTTTATAACTGATACCATCAGCAACGGGAGTGCCTACTCCCGGGAATTCTCGAGGATCTATACCATCTACGTCAAAGCTAAGATGAATTCCATCACAGCGCTCAGACAAATACCGTAAGGTTTCGGCTATGACGACTTCGATTCCTAGTCTTTTTACATCCTCAGCTGTATACATTTTTATATTTCTTTCTGCAATTAATAACTTTTCGCCCTCATCAATATCTCGGGCACCAATCAACACAATGTGCTCTGGTTTCACTTTCCCATGATAACCACCAATATAGGTAAGAGCAGAGTGTCCTAGCCCCATGCTAGCCGCCAAAGGCATGCCGTGAATATTGCCACTAGGTGAAGTCTCAGGTGTGTTTAGATCCGCATGAGCATCATACCAAATTACACCTAGATTTTTATAATGTTTGGCAATTCCAGCCAGTGTCCCCATAGCAATACTATGGTCTCCCCCTAAAACAAGAGGGAAACGTCCTTCTTGTATAATATCTGAAACCTTTGTTGCTAATTTCTCACTTGACTCAACAAGGGTCTTAACATTTTTAATATTTTCACCGGTCTGCCTAAATCGTCCCGTAATGCCAATCGTAAGATTACCTTCGTCAACTACATGTTGCCCTACGCCCTTTAGACGCTCTACCAAACCTGCGCTACGGATACTATGAGGTCCTAAGTTGGTACCATAACGTGTCTGTCCCAGCCACATAGGTACACCAACAATTGAAATTCTTCTTTTCATGGAATTCACTATCACCGCCCCAATCTTTTCCAATTTTAATTCACTGCGAATTTTATTTTAAACCTTTCTTGTCTAGTGTGCAAGAAAAGATTTATAAAATACTTCTCTTTTTTTAGAAAAATAGTATTCTTCTCCTTATCTTTTTTAATAATTAATTATTTTTCTGTTATTTCGATAAAATATACCATAAAATTGCCTAAAGAAATCCTCTTTTAGCAAAACATCCCTTTCCATGTTATAATGGAATTCGGACTGCTTTTAAATATAATACAATATACATTTTAGGAGGAATACTATGCAAACTTACACGTTTAGTAAATTACAAGCAGCAAACAGTCTAAGGATCCGGTTAATCGTGTTATTTGTACTATTTGCTTTACTGCCTACCTGTATAGTGGGCATACTGAATGCCTACCAAGACGTAACCGAAAAAAAATCTGCAATTGTCCAAAATAACATAGTGTTAACTACCCAGCTTTCTAATCAGATTGAGCGTCTTTTAGAGGATTCTCAAGGATTACTAGTGACAACGGCCACAGCAATTGGTGCATCATCGACAAACAAAACATTAGATCCAGTCGCTATAAAGGCTGCATTACTTGAGATGAAAAAACAAAACCCAATTTTCGAGTTAGTAATCGCCAACAATATCAATTCAATGCAAATTGCTCGAACTTCCGGAGAGTTGCGAGACCAATCCGGTAAGGCAAATATTATAAGTGCTTTGCAGGGTAAAACCTTCTTTTCAGACGTATACATATCAGCCTCTACACAGGCCCCCTGCGTGACAATCTACACTCCTATTAAGGACATTACTGGGGCAGTTATTGGACTTATGTCTGCCGATATTAGCCTTAGTTCCATTCAAGATATCGCCAACAGTGGCAAAATCGGTAATACTGGCTATATCGACATTGTTGACAAGCAAGGAGTGCTTATTGCTCATCCTAATAAAGACCGGGTTTTGCAAAAGGAAAGTGTTGCTGAGCTTAGTTATATTTCTAAGGCTCTTCAAGGACAATCCGGCAGTACTACCGCTGTAGCAACGAACGGAGCAGAAGCATTGACTGTATTTACCCCTATTCCAAAATACAACTGGGCGATTGCCGCCTATATGCCTACAAAGGAAATAAACAGCACCCTCTTATCATCTTTACTCGTTACTGTATTACTAAGTTTATTGGCCGTCGCATGTGCTGCAATCACAGCCTTTTTCATTGGTCGCAGTATTTCCAGACCCCTGCAACAGTTAGCTGTCAATGCCGACTTATTAGCAAATGGTGATTTAACTGGCGACATCAAGGCTCAAGGTGCATTGGAAATTAATCAACTTTCCCAGGCCCTCAACAAAATGCAAGTTAACTTTAAACAAATCATCCAAAATATCGTAGCGACATCTGAACAAGTTGCTTCCTCCTCTGAACAATTAATGGCTGGTGCCGAGCAGTCAGCACAAGCCGTTGATCAAGTAGCCCACTCCATTACCCAAGTAGCAGGTGCTACGGATAAACAACTTACAGCTGTTAATCAAGCAACCGATATCGTAACCGAAATATCTACTAGTATCCATCATATTGCTGAACAAGCCAATATGGTTTCCAGTACTTCGGAACAAACAGCAACTACCGCAAATGACGGTGGTAAAGCAATTATTACTGCCATGGAACAAATGAATCGCATTGAAAGTACTGTCATAAATTCCGCTCAAGTAGTCGCTACCTTAGGTGATCGTTCCAAAGAAATTGGACAAATTATCGATACCATCGCTGGAATTGCTGGCCAAACAAATTTATTAGCGTTAAATGCCGCTATTGAAGCAGCACGTGCCGGAGAACAAGGTCGGGGCTTTGCAGTTGTTGCTGATGAGGTAAGAAAACTAGCGGAACAATCTCATGATGCAGCAAAACAAATTACTACTTTAATCAACGGTATTCAAATGGAAGCGGACAAAGCTGTAGAATCGATGAATAATGGAACTCAAGAAGTTAAAATTGGTACCGAAGTCGTGAATAACGCAGGACAAGCCTTCCAGCAAATCACATCGTCTGTTACACAAATGTCTGGACAGGTACAGGAAATATCCGCATCAATTCAGCAAATAGCAAGTGGTAGCCAAAAAGTAGTAGCTACCATGCATACTATTGATGATATCAGTAAAGACACTGCCCTCCAAACACAAACCGTCTCAGCAGCTACTGAAGAACAGTCCGCTTCCATGGGGGAAATCTCTCATGCTAGCCAATTATTAGCCAACATGGCTGAAGAATTACAGAAGGCTGTACATAAGTTTAAAATGTAATATTATATTTAAAACTAGAAGCCCTATTCCACTAACGGAATAGGGCTTCTAGCTTTTTCTCGATAAGAAAAGACTTGGCTTGTGCCAAGTCCTCGGACGCAGGCAGAAGCCTTAGTCGTTTTTACTTAGAATCAAGAAAGTATTATACTTTCTGATTCCGTAAAAATAGGCCTCGCTAATGCTGGCTTCTCACCGGCCAGCCAACTCTTGTGTTTTTTATTGAATTATTATCTCTACTTATTCTGATTCTGTAAATCTTACATTTTTATAATTTCTAGGGATACAATAACTTAGAAGCGTGAGAAAACTCTATATTAAATATCAAGAAAAGGAGTTTTTATTATGGTTCTACAATTAGGAGCAGCTGCTTTTCTCTTCATTGCAGCTTGCTTCATATTATTGCAAATGATTCACAGTGCGGGGATTATTTGAAATAAGCACGCTGACTTAAACCAAAATAAGGAGCTCGTCATTTTGCTGACGAGCCCCTTATTTTTATGCCTTCTGTGCTTTTGCCCAGGAATCCCTGAGCCCTACAACACGATTAAATACAGGTAACTCTGCTGTAGAATCCTTAGCATCCAAGCAGAAGTAGCCTTGGCGTAAGAATTGATATCGTTGGTCTGCAGTAGCCTTAAGCAAACTAGGTTCTACCATACAATTTGTCAGTCGAATCATGGAATTAGGATTCATCGCTTCCTTAAAATCCTTTTCCCCTTGCTCGGCATCTTCTTCTTCTGAAAGCAAATAGTCATATAATCTCACTTCTGCTTGAGCAGCCTGAGGAGCAGAAACCCAGTGCAGTGTTCCTTTCACCTTACGAGTTGTTCCACTACCACTCTTGGTTTCTGGATCATATGTGCAACGCAGCTCGATGATCTCACCAGTTGTTTCATCTTTAATTACTTCTTCACATTTTATAAAGTAAGCATTTTTCAAACGCACTTCTTGTCCTGGAGCCAAACGGAAGAATTTTTTTATTGGTACTTCCATGAAATCATCCTGCTCAATATAGATTTCTCTTGAAAAAGGAATCGTGCGACTGCCCATTTCAGGCTGCTCAGGATTATTTTCTGTTTCCAACTCTTCTACTTGACCTTCAGGGTAATTTGTAATGACTACCTTCAAAGGACGTAGTACAGCCATAGCCCGTATTGCCTTGCTATTTAAATCTTCTCGAATACAATGTTCCAGCATAGCAATATCTACAGTACTATTGCTTTTTGCAATCCCGATACGTTCACAGAAATCACGAATGGCTTCTGGAGTATACCCACGACGGCGCAACCCTGAGATGGTAGGCATCCGTGGATCATCCCAACCATCTACTAAACCTTCTTCTACTAACATTCTAAGTTTGCGCTTACTCATTACCATATTCGTGATATTTAAACGGGCAAATTCAATTTGCTGGGGACGAGCTTCCATTGCAAGTGAGGAAATCAACCAATCATAAAGAGGACGATGATCTTCAAATTCTAAGGTACAAATAGAATGAGTAATGCCTTCTAAAGCATCAGAAATAGGATGTGCAAAATCATACATAGGATAAATGCACCAGGTATTACCTGTACGATGATGCTGCGCCCGCATAATACGATACAAAATTGGATCCCGTAGGTTTAAGTTTGGCGATGCCATATCAATTTTAGCCCGTAATACTTTAGAGCCATCGGCAAATTCACCAGCTCTCATACCGGCAAATAAAGCAAGATTTTCGTCCACAGAACGTTCACGATGAGGACTATTTTTACCCGGTTCTGTCAAAGTACCACGATATTCTCGCATTTCTTGAGGACTCAAATCACACACATATGCTTTTCCTGCTTTGATGAGTTTCACAGCACAGTTATAGATCTCCTCAAAATAATCAGAAGCATAAAACATACGGTCATCCCAATCAAAACCTAGCCATTTTACATCTTCTTGAATCGAATCTACATATTCAACTTCTTCTTTACTAGGATTCGTATCGTCAAAGCGCAAATTACACAAACCCTGATATTCTTTCGCAATACCAAAATTAAGGCAAATGGACTTTGCATGTCCGATGTGCAAATAGCCATTAGGTTCTGGTGGAAAGCGGGTATGCACTTTGCTATTGTTTTTATTTGTTTTTAAATCTTCGTTAATAATATTTTCTATAAAATTTGAAGATATTACAGCATTTGTCGTAGTCATCCTTGAAACCCCTTCTCGATTTTTAATTCTTTATATCCTTTTATCTTATTCACAGTTCGGCATTTATCGCCCTTTTCCTGCTTATACCAAACATGCTACTACGTATATAATAGATAAAATAACCATTTTAGCTAAAAATTAACCAATTCTAAAGCAAGCTTTACTACCCCGTTCTGTTGCCATAACTTCTAAGCGGGCATCAATTCGTTCCTTTAGTTCGGGTACATGAGAAATAATACCCACCAGACGTCCCCCCTGCTGCAAATCGACTAATGCTTTAATCGCAAAATCTAAAGATTCAGGGTCCAAGGTACCAAAGCCTTCGTCGACCAAAATCGTATCTAAATGTATCCCGCCTGAATAGGATTGAACAACATCAGCAAGTCCCAAGGCTAACGACAAGGAGGCCAAAAATGTCTCACCACCAGATAAGGTCCCTACACCTCTAGCAATACCTGTATAGTTATCAAAGACTTCTAAATCTAGGCCACCTGCTGCATTCTTTCTTGCTCGATCCATGGTCCGCTGCAAATAATATCGATTTCGACTCATCATTTTGAGTCGTTCATTCGCTGCTACAATCACATTATCTAACAAGGTTCCAAGTACAAAACGCTGGAGCGTTAATTTATGTTCATTACCACCATTGGCTACCTCAGCGAGGCGCCCTACCACTGCATACTCAGCTTTTACCGCGTCCGCCTTTTCATCGATCTGGGTTATCCTTTTTATCCAAGATTGTTGCCGCTTAATTTGCGCCTCAAGATTAGTATGGGCGGCAAATACTTCATTATACATTTCTTGGTCCTCTGCTACTACCCCTTCTAGATGCATCAAATCTGGCATTACTAAATCTTTTGCTGCCTGGGAAGCCTGCTCTACTCTTATCGATGCTGCACTGAATTCCAGATCAAAATCAGCAATCTTTTCTTTTAATCTCTGCATTCCTTCTTGTGACTTCTTAGCTTGTTCATAATCTTCCTTGTCTAAGAAACCAGCTTCACCAATACGCACCATAAATTGTAATTTTTCTTTCTCATATCGTTCTTTGTCTTCTAGCAAGCGGCTCTTTATATTTTCTAATACGGTCTGATCTTTAATAACGAGTGCTTGGGTTTGTTGTAAATTCCGTTGTGCTTGTTCCCAAGCCATCTTATATTCTTGGCACTTCCGTTCAGTATCTTTTAACATACTTGCCAATTTCTCTTTGTCCTGAAGTTCTTGTGGTACCGCCAAGCGCCTCTCTGCCAGAACCGTCTCCGCTGCTTTTAAAAGAGTGTCAGCCTGTCGCCATTCTTCCGCTACCTGCTCTAATGTCTCATTTATTTTACTATGTTCATTTACTAATACTTCTAATTCTTTGGCTAGTTCCTTGGCTTTCTTCTCCCCGGTCACCGCTTGTTCATATTGTTCCCTTAACCCTTTTGTAACTTCGTCTAGCTCTGCCACGGAAAGCCCGGTGTGCTCATTTAGGTCAGACTTTAAATCTTTTATTCGAAGTTCCCAGGTATTCTTTTCCGTTTGCAGTGAACTATTCTGACTACGGAATTTCTCCCGTTTCTTTTCTAGAAGTTCTAACTGTGCTTGCGCTTTTTTGATCTGCTTTTCATCAGGCATATCTTCTGAGGAATGTGCAAGCTTTGGATGATTGGTTGCACCACACACAGGACAGCTAGCACCTTTTACTAAATGACTCGCCATTAAGGCCGCTTGTCCCTTTACCCAGTTATCCTGCAGCTGGAGCAATGCCGTTTTAACGATTTCATATTCTTCATCAAATTCAGCCAATTGCTCTCTGGAAGTAGTTACCTGCACATCCAACTTAGCAAAAGTTTGGCATGCCTCATCGAATGATCTACGTTTTATTAGCAAACGCTCTGCTTCCTGCCACTGTGCCTCTCTATTACCAACCTGCAGGGCCAGCACCTGATATTGTTCTTGTTCAACGAACAACTGGTCCATCTTCTGCTGCGCCTGAGTACACCTGAGCATTACTTCTTGTTTCTTATTCTCTACTTTAGTAAGCTCCTTGTGATTTTCTGCCAATCCTTTCAAAGACTCTTCCAGGAGAACCACTTTTCCTTCTAATTGTTGCAGACTTAGAATATCACGGGCAATATTGTTCCGTTCTACTTCTTTCTTAGCTTCAACCGTAAATATTTGCTGCGCCTCATTTTCTTTTGCGATATCTGTTTCTAACTGCAACAAATATGTTTTGCTTTTCTCTTCTAATTCCATTACATCTTGAGCACACTGTAGTAAGTTTTTTTCTAAATCTCCCAGAGTTGCTGCTGCAGTTGCACGAACGAAATTAACTCTTTCCTCTTCTATGACCCTTTTTTTATCAGTAAGTTCGGCTAGAGTTTGTATTGCTTTTTCTTTTTCTTTTATTTTTTCTTGAATAACCCGCCCTTGGCTAACCGCTTGCTGAGCCTGTTGTAATTGTTCCTTTGCCTTTTTTATCTCCAGCAGCAAAAGCGCTGCTTCTTTTTGATTTTCTTTAAGACTCGCCAAAAGTTCAGGTAAATCTGCGGCACTTGCTTCCTGCAATATCCACTGGTGCTGCTTTGTTAATTCTTCATTAGCCATTTTCAATTGCTGAGCATTTGCCTTTAACTTATCCTCTATCGTCCGGTATAAATCAGTCTTAAACAAGGCTTGCATAATTTCTTGTCGTTCACTTGAGTTGGCAGTCAGTAATTTCCGAAATTCACCTTGGGGTAATAATACCACTTGCCTAAATTGACTACTTTTGAATCCCAATACCACTTCGATTTGCTTCGTAACATCCAACCATTTTGATGCCAAGAGTGTAGGCTGGCCTGAGAAGGGAATACTCCATAGCTCAGCCTTAGGTGGCATGATCATTTTGCCCTCGCCCCTTTTCTTGGGGCGTTCTTGCTCTGGAATACGTTTTACTTGATAGCGTGCCTCTCCAATCGCAAATTCAAAGGAAACCTCTGTAATAACAACCTCTTCTGCATGATCACTGCGCATAGATTTCCCATCTCGCTCTACACCACTGGCATCACCATAGAGAGCAAAACACATACCATCTAAAATTGTAGTTTTCCCCGATCCGGTTGGACCATGAATCAGGAAAAAATTCCTGTCTTGCAATTCCCTAAAGTCAAGTTTTTGCAGCCCTGCATAAGGACCAAAGGCTGTCATCGTTAAACATAGCGGTTTCATAAACCGGCCTCTCTTTCCTGCCGATATAACTCCTCAAGTACCGTTACTAATTGGGCCTCCTGCTGAACCGTCATCGACTCTCCTGTCATTTGTGAGAAGAAAGAGGCGAATAATTCCTTTTCACTAAGTTTTCGATGGTCCGCCCCTACACCAGCCAGCATACCGCTTTTAGAAAATCGGGGGTATTCAATCTGCAGTACGTTTGGATAAACCTGGCGCAGCCTTCCCATTGCATCTAGAATTGGTTCTGTATCTAGCAAGGTAACTGAGATATAATCCTCTCTATTTGCTGAATCTTGTAGCCCCTCTACTATGTCTTTAAAGGTTCCTTTTATCAGACGTACATCATGGCGGGGAGATAAAGGGATTTGTTCTATTTTAACTTCACCCTCTTGGTTTATCTCTACGATCTGAATACCCTTCTGCTGAGAAGCTTCGGCAAAAGAATATTTTAAAAGAGAACCACTATAGCGAATGTTCGGACTTCCTGCCTGTTGAGAGTTATGCAAATGTCCTAGAGCGGTATAGGAAAAGGATTCAAATACCCTCGGACTCACCATACCGCTGCCACCTACAGATAAGGGACGCTCTGATTCACTCTCCAAACTGCCTGCAATAAAAGCATGAGCTATTGCCACCGAGCGGCAGCCTTGAGGAATCTTCATTTTTACTTGCTGTACCATAGCTTCCATCCCTTGCTCATGTGTGCTAACTTCTGGACAAGCAAGACGCTCCCTAACTAATGCAGGTTCACCATAAGTAAGTGGCGCAAAGCAAACCGGACCGAACTTGTCATACAACGTAATTGGTTCAATTTCCTTTGCTAAAGACCCTACCACATATAAACCTTGACCTGCCAATAATCGGCTGCCAAAGCCTAAACGTTCTGCACTGTCATGGTTTCCAGCTATCATAATAACAGGGACCTTATAGTCTAATAAAATTTGCGATAAAACCTCATTTAATAACTCCACAGCTTCAATTGGCGGAACTGCCCGATCGTAAATATCGCCAGCTATCAAAATAGCATCGGGTTTTGTTTCTCGCACCAAGTCCTTAAACTGCTCCAAAATATAAGCTTGATCTTCGGTTAGGTGAATCCCATGAAACAACCGGCCTAAGTGCCAATCCGAAGTATGTAAAAAGCGCACAATCCCAATCCTCCTTCAGCTATTTTTTACCTTGTCATTGCAAAGATAAAGAAGACTTGATTCAGATGGAGTTTTAACTCCATCTGAATCTTAGCCCTTCTTATCCAGGGACTTGTCTGCTCTTAACTCCCACTTATATAAGTGAGCCTTGGATTCGAAAATCCTTAGAGCGAACTTACTTCGAGTTTACAGACTGTTATCCCAACCAGAGGGCAGGATATTACAGGCTGTTAACGAGATAAGTGAGCCTTGGATTCGAAAATCCTTAGAGCGAACTTACTTCGAGTTTACAGACTGTTATCCCAACCAGAGGGCAGGATATTACAGGCTGTTAACGAGATGAAAATGAGAGTCTTAGAGCGGTTTAGTCATCGGATAAATCGAATTATTCCTGAAAAGAAATAGGAGTATCTACATACATTTGCCCTCCGCGATTCAAGATTGCTTGTCCAGCTGTCCAATCCGTAATCTTTTTCTCCAATATTTCCTCTTGTCCTACCTTCTCTAACACGGTCAAGGTTATTTTATCGGTAAACTGTTTGTCTTCAATTCGATATCCTTGCATTCTAAGCTGGTTTTCTAACATCCCAATAAAGGTATAATCAATGGTTACTTCTATACAAGTATGATTTTGCCGTTCTGTCGTACCAACCGCCTTTAGACCCGCACTAGCACTTTTGCCATAAGCGCGAATTAAACCTCCAGCCCCGAGTTTAATTCCGCCAAAATAACGAGTTACTACGATCACCGTATCCTTAAGCTGGTTTTTCTTGATAATCTCCAAAATAGGTTTACCTGCTGTACCTGATGGCTCACCATCGTCATCCGCCTTTTGATATTGGTCATTCTCTCCTACCACATAAGCAGAACAATTATGAGTCGCGTTCCAATGCTTTTTCTTTATTTCTTCAATAAAAGCGGTGGCAGCCGCTTCTGTTTCTACCCGTTTTACATAGGATATAAATCGAGATTTTTGAATCTCAATTTCTGCATCACCATAACCGCTAACGGTTACGTAATAGTCCAACATTCTTAACACCTCGATCTTAGCATATCACAACATCGTCCAAATTTTATTAAACGAATTAAATACCAATCCTCATTGTCTGCATCTATACGATTGTGGCTGACAGCATTTCTTCCAAACAACTATAAAATCGACTATCCTCTTGCGTTGTTCTCTTATTCGGTCCTTTGGTGCGGCCACCGCTACGACGTAACTTGGCTTTTACCTCACGTTCTTCTAACAAAAATTCAATATTTTCATTAGTAAACACTCGCCCAACAGGGCTAAGACAACTAGCCTTTTTTCCTAATACCATTGCCGCTAATCCCCAATCCTGGGTAACGATGATATCTTTCGCCTCCGTCAAATTAAGTACTTTAATATCCGCTTCTTGAGAAGCATCTCCTACCACCACATGATAGTCTGACACAATATTATGATTAAAGCTGGCTACTGTCCACACAGGTACAGAATACCTACGTCCCAGTTCCATACATATCTGTAGAGCATTCTTGGGACAAGCATCGGCATCTACTAAAATTTTCATCCCATCATCCTTTGTCATTTATAATTCCTTACAGAATTTTACCATATTTCCCTCCTATTATCTCCAAAATTTTTACTTGTCAAATTACCAGTACTAAATTAAGATAAAAAATAGATACCAACCAGAGCAGTTGGTTATACTATTACAACTAACAATAAAGGATGATAACAACATGGATGACAAGACAATAGTAGATTTTTATGAACCCTTTGGCTTTTATGAAACAGAAATTGAAGATGGCTGCACTGCTCTTCTTTATGAAACATTAAATAATGGTGATTACGCCTTAGTTACCGATGGCGATGGAACAATGCCAGAAGACTTAGAGCAAGAAATCATCTTCGCCTATTATTCTGCTGACGGAGCCTTCTCCTGGAGTGTGAGCTTCGAAGATTCTCATCACTTCTTTGAACTATTAGGCAAAAATACAGACAGCAACCACCTGATCGATATCGTAAAAAGCTATCGCGATAGTGGCGACTATTATTAAAAAGATTTTAATAATAAGGGGTTCTGAGATAAGTATCTCAGAACCCCTTATTCTATTCCAAAGATTATTTTTTTAGCAGATCTTGGCTCTTTGGAATAAAGCAATCTCTTCTGCTTCTGCAGGATTAACAACCAGATATTATAGGTAGATTTTCCATTCTCATCTACACGTTTCCTGCTATTAATTTATTTTTTCATCATACGTACTAGCGTCCGACCACAAGCACATGGATTATCATCCAGAGAGCAAAGAATGCCGGTGGAATAACGAACTAACGGCATCGCCTCTAAGGTGAGACTCGTTAGAACTAACTCACCAACTTCTCCCATAGATAACGATTGTCCACTTATTGGATGTACAACTTCTGCATAAAAGCAATCTTCCTGAATATGTAGCCCTTCTTGGCAATGACATTCCCCTGCTATAGCCATCCCCCAAAGATCCTGCATTCCATAAATCTCAACCGGCCTTTTACCATAGAGTTCTTGGATCTCTTTTTCCTGGTATGAAGATATGGATTGGGTATCACAAAAAATAACTTGCAATGGTAATTCTGCTAAGTTGACCTGGGCTTTTTTTGCCTCATGCGCCACTGCCAGCAAATGAGAGGCATTGGAATATACAGCAGTAACACCAAAATCTTGAATTTCTTGAATCTGCTGTCCTATGTTATTAGTATCCGTTACCCAAGTTGCACCAGTTTGCTGTACTCCATACTGCATACTATAATGATTATTGCATTCACCTGTTTTACTAAGAATCTGAAAAATAGAGGTCATATTTACGCCCCCAGCAACCAACAAGCGTGATATAAGCTCCGCCCACATACCCATATCGTTTTTTGTATAACTTATTGCCGTATTTGCAAGGCCCCCCTTTGAGTTTTTATGAATATAGGAAACCCCACTAACAGGCATAGTTAATAATCCATAAGGATAGTTACTAACAATATCCTGAAAAGTCGTTACAGGAATCCTAGCTAGTTCATCTACTTTTGTGACGTCCTCTGGCTTCACGCCACACTCATCAAAACGTTCTTTATATAAAATACTTTTCTCATAAACACGCTCTATGACCTTCGCTATTTTGTAATGTTGCCAAGCCTTCATATCACTTTTAGCTAACGTTTCCACTTGTTGATTCCAAAACATTACAATACCTCCTCTGTATCAATACTATTTTTTAGCGCCACACCAAACCCTACTTGTCCCTATTTCTCTGTCAATACAAGATAACCTTTTACCTAGGAAATTAACACAAATGCTTCATATTTACTGACTCATTGGGCAACCTATATAAAGCACACTAAGTACTGCTTTTAATACCATAAATGATATGTGCACTGATGGCAAATTTTTAGTGTGTTTTATATAATATCGGAGGTGTACTACATGGATGGAATGATTTGTACTAACTGTAATACTTGGATGACCTTACAGGTCAAAAATTGCCCCAATTGCAATTCCAGCATTTATCTCGAAGGAGAAAACAAAAATGTGATTGACCGCATAGATCCGAACTGCCTCATTTATCGTTATGACGGTTCAGATCTATTAGAACCTGCGGTTGTTATCAAACAACTAAAAGCGAATATGAAAGTAGCAACGAAGCTCCAAGAATATTCTAACCCGATTACTGTACCTAAACATAAAGTATATGCCTTTAACCCTAACGTGTTAAGCTCCATTCAAGGCTTACGCAATGAGCGGACTGCTACTATTATGCGCTACGACCAACTGATTCAATCTCATTGGCAACAGTTAAAGCCATACAAGACGGAGTAGCAAAATACTTTTCCAAAACTATCTCCTAATTACGTACTTCATAATACTGCAGCAGCTCACTCACTGTTACAATACTATATCCCTGCTCACGGAGCTTATCAATTATGATGCCTATCGCTTCAGGTGTAGGCAATGGATATTGCCCTTCATGCAATAATACTATACTCCCAGGTTCCACATGCTGCATGACATTATCAACGACCTGTGAAACACTTGGTCTGCGCCAATCACCAGGATCAATAGACCATAAGATGGTAGTGTAACCACGTTCCTTAGCTTCTGCTAGGACATTGTCATTATAAGCCCCCCCTGGAGGACGAAACAATGTTGGTTTCGGTGCCACTAATGTAATCGCTTTTTCTGCCTTATCCAGCTCTTCTTCGCTCTCTCTCTTACTCATCTTAGCTAAAGATTTATGACTATAGGCATGGTTAGCAATTTCATGACCATCCGCTACTGCCTGCGCTAAAAGTTCAGGGTGGGCGGCGGCATTTTCTCCGAGAATAAATAGGGTTAGCTTAACCTTTTTTTCTCTAAGAATGGCCAACATGAGGGGCGTAGTTTTATAATGTGGGCCATCATCAATTGTCAGTGCCACTACTTTATGAGTTGTGGGCACTTTTTTTATCACTTCGTTTTGCTGCGCTACCATCCCCTGAATGATTACAGCGGTAGATAGTATTACACCAAAGATTCCGGCAAAAAAACCAAACCTTCTCCTTCTCATATGAAAAGCCTCCCAATTTGCTCTTATTCATTGGATCTTACGCAAAAGAATAGAAAGATATGCCTGGAAACTCGCATGATTCTAGACTTACAGCAATATACTATAAGAGCTTTTACGAGGAGGATGAAATGTGGATGCGGTTTATTTATAACGTCATACTCCTATTTTGCCTTTTACTTTACCTACCGATTTCAATAGTTTATAGTGCTCCACCGAAGATTGAAGCCCAGGCAGCCATATTAATGGATGCCAAAACGGGCCAAATACTCTATGAGAAAAACAGTCATGCCCGAAATGCACCAGCCAGTACCACCAAAGTATTGACAGCTATCATAGCAATTGAAAGTGGTCATCTTGACGACGAGGTAAAAGTCAGCTCTCGGGCTGCTAATACAGCAGGTTCTTCTATGCATCTAAGCTCTGGTCAGATTATCTCGATGCGAGAGTTAGTTACTGGACTTTTATTACGTTCAGGAAATGATGCCGCCGTAGCCATTGCGGAACACCTCGCAGGTACTGTCGAAGATTTCGTTACTTTAATGAATCAAAAGGCCCAACTCTTAGATGCAACAGCAAGCCATTTTGCCAATCCTCATGGACTTACTGCGCCTGGTCATTATTCAACCGCTTTCGATTTGGCCTGGATATCTAGATACGCATTAACAAATCCAATCTTTGCTACCATTGTCAACACAAAAGAAACCAATATTGAATGGCTAGATCGCCGGGGCAAAGAGCATGATCAAAGTTTGAAAAACACCAATAAATTACTATGGTTACTAGAAGAAGCTGACGGCGTAAAAACGGGAACGACGAATCAAGCTGGGCCCTGCCTCATTGCCAGTGCCACCCGTGGCAATCAAAAATTAATTGCTGTAGTACTTCATGATCATTCTCGGTGGGTTGACTCCATGAAATTATTAAAATATGGCTTTGAGTCCTTTGACTTATATGAATTTGCCAATAAAAATGATATTTTAGGCTCAATCCCAGTCGAAGGTGGTCTTAGTCCAACAATTGATGCAGTAGTTAGCAATATAGCTAGCCTTGTGGTGCCCTCTGCTGATTATGAACATATTACGGTCTCTGTTGATATCCCAGAAAAAATAAATGCCCCTGTGTATCAGGGGCAAAAAATCGGTGAAATTGTTTTTTTTGTCCGCCAGCAAGCAGTGAAGACTGTCGATATTGTCTCTGCCCAGACCGTTGACGAGCGCACAAATAGCAAGATATTTCTTGACTATTTACTTCGTTCCTTCCGCTTTCTTTCTAGCTGGGGAGTACTCTAAAGCTTATAAGGGTTTACGATAAAAAAATGGCAAATAGTGAGCAAAGCCAATATCACGGAAATTCAATATTGCCTCCGTACCACCAACAAATAAAACCCCACCAGGTTTGAGGGCCGCTAAGAACCTTCGATATAAGCCATCTTTTGCTTCCTCAGTAAAGTAAATAACTACATTACGGCATAAAATCAGATCAAAGCCTGTTTCAAATTTATCTAATAATAAATTATGTTTCTTAAATTCTACACGAGAGCGAATATCTTCATCAATCGTATAAGTACTACCAGATTGTTTAAAATATTTGGTAGCTCGGCCAGTTGAGATATTCTTAAATTCCGTATTCGTATAAACACCACTTTTTGCTTTTGCCAACATTTCAATATCAAGATCCGTCCCTAGAATACGATGTTTTGTATTCGGTGTTACATCCTTTAATATCATTGCTAAGGAATAAGGTTCCGCACCAACAGAACAACCTGCACTCCAAATATTAAGTTTCGGGCTTTGAGCTAACAAATCTGGAAGCACCTTGGTCTCTAGCTCGGAAAACTTCTCTGGTGTACGAAAAAATTCTGTAACATTAATTGTCATATAGTCAACGAACTCTTTGTACATCTTTGTATCTTTATCCAATAAATTAAAAAAATCTACATAAGTATTAGCTCCGTAGCGAGTCATTAAATTGTTAATTCGACGCTGCATTTGAGCTGGTTTATAATCATTTAAATTAATGCTAGATTTAGCATTAAATTTTTGTTTAAACAATTCCCAATCCTTTTCATCTACCACGACAACACCTCCACTAGTTTTTAAGTATATTCGACATATTCTATTAATTTCCTACTATATAAAACGAAAAGACTTTTACTTTGAACTTAAGTGTCCGTTAATAGAAAGTTTTATCACGTAATAACCAATAATAATAATAATAATAATAATAATAATAATAATAATAATAAGAGACACCCTCCCTTATTGCGAGTGTGTCTCTTTTGCTAGCCAATTAGAATCAATTATAGAAATGGTATATATTAAAAAACCTCATTCCGCATAGATCCTAGGCACCCTATTTCCTAACATACATACAACTTCATAGTTAATGGTCCCAATCTTTTCTGCTACTTCTTCCACCGGCAACGAGGCCCCACCAAACAAAAGTACTTCATCACCAATCTTGGCGCCAGGAATGTTACTCACATCTATCATACACTGGTCCATACATACCCGCCCCACTAATGGTGCCCTATAGCCATGTACCAAGACCTCCGCCTTATTGGCTAATAAACGGGACCAACCATCCGCATAACCCAAGGGTAACGTTGCTATACGACTTGCCTTTGGCGTAAAGTAAGTTCTTCCATAACTTATCGAAGTTTGCGGTAGTACATCCTTTATAAATCCTATTTGGGTCTTGAATTTCATGGCAGGTCTAAGCTCAACGGTTTTTTTCACCTCATCAGAAGGCCATAACCCATATAGAATGATACCTGGCCTTACCATATCGAGATGCATCCCAGGCAATTCTAATAAGGCTGCACTATTTGCAATATGTCGGATTGGTATATTAATGTTGTGCCCTTTAATATATTCAATACCTTCCATAAATTTATCATACTGTTGAAAAGTAAATGTCTTATCTAGACTATCTGAATCCGCAAAATGTGAATATACACCTTCAATTTCAATGCCGGGCAAAGTAGCTACCGCCGCCGCAAATGCTCCTGCTTCTTGAGGTGGTATGCCAACTCTCGCCATTCCGGTATCAATTTTGATATGTACCTTTATTGTTTTACCTAGAGCTACAGCAGCTCCAGATAGAGCCTGAGCAGTATCTAAAGAAAATATAGTTTGGGTAATATCATGCTCTGCCACTAATCTAGATTGATAAGTAGGTGTATATCCTAATACTAAAATCGGGACCTGGATTCCGGCCCTTCTTAATTCAATCGCTTCCGCCACAATGGCTACCGCCAGCCTATCAGCACCTGCCTGTAATGCTGTTTTTGCCACCGCTATTGCCCCATGTCCATACGCATCCGCTTTAACAACTGCACAAACCTTTGCATTTCTTGTAGTGACTGCTCTGATTTGTTTTACATTGTGCGCAATTGCTGATAAATCAATTTCTGCCCAAACTGCCCTTTCACTCATGTATAGACCCTCCTGTTCACCTAAGAAAAAACAGACGACAAAGGAACCTTCATTCTACTCGCCTCTTGCCGACTTTATCTTTTACATTGCTAATAAAAACTATACTACTCCCAAGAAGCAGAATTGGCAACATTATTTTAAAGAAAAGGACTTGGCATATTCGCCAAGTCCTCAAAATCACCTGTATTCTTATTGTTGATTTTTTGCTTTCTCAAATTCTACTATTAACTGATCTAACTCTATACTTACAGCTGCAACTTCCTGGTCAATTAAGTTACCTGATTTTTTGTCTACTAGTTCGTGAAGATGCACACGCACCCTCTCAATCTCCTGCGCCAATTTATGCAAATTAGACATTACTAGCTCTCCTTGCCCGCTTCATTCTTGCCTGTTCAATAAGCCAATTATACCAATCCTCTAACCCGGTACCGCTTTGGCAGGAAACCTGTAATAAGGTAACCCCCGGATGAATACTAGTAATATCCCCTACTGCACTTTGCATATCAAAATTAGTATAGGGAAGCAAATCCACCTTATTTAAAAGGACTGCACTGGCCTGCTTAAATATTAAAGGATATTTTAAAGGCTTATCATCACCTTCAGTAATACTAAGTACAGTTACCTTAACATCTTCTCCAATATTAAATTCGGCTGGACAAACCAAATTTCCTACGTTTTCAATAACAATTACATCTAAATCTGTAAGATCAAGACAATCTAGTGCACTACGAACCATATTGGCATCTAGATGGCAGCCGCCACCTGTATTAATCTGTACTACAGGGACACCATGTTGCTCTATACGCTCTGCATCCTTTGCTGTAAACAAATCTCCTTCAATTACAGCCATAGAGAGTTTGTTTTTCAATGCTCCAATGGTATTTTCTAGCAAAGTTGTTTTTCCGCAACCAGGTGATCCAAGCAAATTTAATACTAGGATACCAGATTCTCGGAATCGTTCCTGCAACTCGGCAGAAATTTGATCATTTTTATCTAGAATACCTTCCATAACCTTTATTTGCATTTTATTCTACCTCCAGGTAATCAACTGCTAGTTCGCGTCCAGATACCACTGTCACATTAGCAGAGTGACAATGGGGACACAAAAATGAATAGCGCTCTACTGTAAACTGTTTCTCACAACTGCTACATTCTCCAACAAGAGGTACAATTGTAATATCTATTTTTGCGCCGTCAGCTATTGTACCAGCAGATAAAGCAGCAAATCCAAACGTGAGAGATTCAGGCTCAACTTGCGTCATCTGTCCAATGAGTAGCTTAATGTAAGTTACCTTCACCGCACTATGTTCTGTGGCCGTTTTTAGTACGATGTCCAGTATTCCTTGCGCAATGGACATTTCATGCATAGGCCTCACTCCATATTACCATTTTCATACAATGATTTCGTCGTTAAAGAATAAATTCCTGCTACAACAGCAAGTTCCGTCTTTCACATTTCCTTAACGAATTTTTGGAACTATTTACATAAGATAAACTAGAATAATCATTTTCTAATTTGTTGATACTAGAATTACACCAACATAAAGGAGGTGATTATATTGTCTAGAAGTAACAGACCTGTAAACCCAGGTGCTGAAAACGCTCTTGATCGCATGAAACTAGAAGTTGCTAGCGAACTAGGTATTGCTGATCGAGTACGTTCTCAAGGCTGGAATACTATGACTTCTGCTGATTGCGGACGCGTCGGCGGTCATATGGTTCGCAAAATGATTGAGCAATACGAATCTGGCATGAGTGGCAATACTGCTCAAGCTACTAACAGCACACTTACTGCTCAATTTGATGCTAACAAACAATCTTAATCTTGTATCCTAGGGCGGCGCAAGCCGTCCTTTATTTACGGAATCAGAAAGTATAACACTTCCTTGATTCCAAGTAAGAACGACTAAGGCTTCTGCCTGCGTCTGAGGACTTGGCCTAAGCCAAGTCTTTTCTTATTTCATCCTACCGTGGTTCAAAATATATCGTAATCTCTGTTCCAGATTCAACTATGGTATTCTCGGCTATACTTTGTCTTACGGCAACTCCTGTCCCTATAGGCACTATTGATAGGCCAATTTGTGTTATTTTATCACCGGCTTCTCGTATACTCTTACCAGTGACATTTGGCACCACAACTTTTCCTGGAGGTGCTTTAATCTCTGTTGACACATCTCTCACAGGCTGAGGGGGTTCTTTAGGGCTAGGTACTTGATATGTAATTTGAGGATAGATAGCAAGATGCCGCATAATCTGCCCTAAGATTTCACCTGCTATTGGTGCTGCAATTTCACCGCCATAATAAACACCTTGCGGATCATCAAGGACAACTAAAACAGCAACCTGAGGATCTTCAACTGGTCCGAAGCCAACAAAGGAAGCCACATAACGTCCTGCGGAATAACCACTGCCATTATCCTGCAGTTTTTCTGCAGTCCCTGTTTTTCCAGCAAAACGATAGCCTTTTACGAAAGCTTTCTTACCGCCACCTTCTGATACTACTTTCTCCATTAATCCGGTAAGTATCCTTGCTGTTTCAGGAGTAATCGCTTGGCGAACGGTTTGAGTTGTTACCTCCTGATCAATAGAACCATCCGCATTGCGAATTTCTTTTATAATATGAGGTTTTAATAGAACGCCTTCATTGGCAATAGCTGATACAGCGGTAATAAGCTGTAATGGCGTGACTGCAATACTTTGTCCAATAGACATCGTTGCCACATCAGAATCCCGCATATCCTTTGGATCAAATAGTAAGCCTTCCTCTTCTCCAGGTAATTCAATACCTGTTGCTTTGCCAAAGCCAAATAGCTTAGCATATTCTGTCAGCTTATAAGCTCCTAATCTCATACCAATTTGCACAAAACAAGTATTAATAGATTGTTCTATAACCGTAACAAAGGAAATATTACCATAGCTTTCGCCACTCCAATTCTGTATGCGACGCCCGGATACTTCCACAAACCCGGCATCCGTAAATCGCTCTTCTGGGGTTAATTTGCCTTCCTGCAAAGCGGCCGCTGAAACAATACTTTTAAATGTGGAGCCTGGCTCATAGTTATATGCTACCGCTCTATTTTTCCACTCTTGATCACTGTACTTGTAAAACTGGTTCGGATTATAGGTTGGACGATTCGCCATCGCCAATATTTCTCCAGTATGAGGATTCATAACAATTACGGTGGCTCCACGCGGTTTATTCGCGATCATTGCTTTATCCAAACTTTGCTCAACAATAAACTGGATCGCACTATCTAAGGTAAGATATACATTTTTCCCTTGCTTCGGAGGGGTAAAGGTGAAAATCGACTTAAAAATAGGAGTACCTCGACTGTCTGTATCTACTGAGTGCTCGGTTGATTTCCCTTTAATAACGTTATCTAAGGCCATTTCCATGCCATCAAGACCAATGTCATCCGTGCCAACAAATCCCAAAACTTGGGCGGCTAAATTGTCGTTGGGATAATAGCGCTTACTTTCTTCTAAAAAAACCAATCCCTTAATATCCGCCTCTTTGATTACTGCTTGTATCTTCTGCGCCACAACTGGTTCAATCATACGTTTGATCCAAATGAACCGTCCACCTGTCGTTAATTTTTCCCGTAGGTCTACAGGATTCATCTCCAGAAGGGTAGACAACAGAGACACAATTGCATCTGGATCTTTAATCTCTGAAGGATCGGCATATAAGGATTTCGTTAGACTGCTGATAGCTAATTCCCGCCCATTTCTATCGTAAATAGTCCCTCTCGGCGACTGCAGCACTTTACTCTCCTTTACTTGCATCGCCATCTTTGCTGTCATACGCTCACCATTAACAAATTGCAACCACCCAATGCGTCCAAGCAAAATAAGGACCATTCCTAGTAATACACTTAAAAATATAACCATACGCCGCTGTAAGACCACAACGTTTTTTTCTGCCATACAAAATCAACCCTTCCCAAAAACACAATACTGCAACGACTAACTATTCGTCCCAACTAGCGAATTTCCCTGCCAAAAAGCAGTTTGCATTTTCAAAAGAAAAAACACCCGGCAAAGGGTGTTTTCTTATAATTATTTATTTTATGCCAGTATTTCTGTTACTGGAGTATATGGCAAGTTTTGATCATCAGCTACAGCCTTGAATGTCACTTTCCCGAGATAAACATTAAGACCTCTTGCTAATCCGGCATCATCAATAAGAGCCTGCTTCCAGCCTTTATTGGCAATCTGTAAAGCATATGGCAAAGTTGAATTCGTCAAAGCCAAGGTAGAAGTACGAGCCACTGCACCAGGCATATTGGCTACAGAATAATGTACTACACCATGTTTCGTATAAGTCGGTTCACTATGAGTTGTAATACGGTCTATGGTTTCTACAGAGCCACCTTGATCGATGGCTACATCGACAATCACGGAACCAGCTTCCATAGTTTTAACCATTTCTTCACTTACCAACTTAGGAGCCTTAGCACCAGGAACCAGAACAGCACCTACCAAAAGATCCGCTTGTTTAACCCATTTGGCAATATTATAGCTGTTAGACATTACAGTTGTAACTCTACCGCCAAAAACATCATCAAGGTAAGCAAGACGATCAGTCGATTTATCAAGAACAGTAACACGAGCTCCCATACCAACTGCCATCTTAGCTGCATTGGTACCTACAGTACCGCCACCAACAATAACGACTTGACCAGACTCAACTCCAGGTACACCGCCTAAGAGAATGCCTTTGCCACCCCAAGGTTTTTCTAAGAATTGTGCACCAATTTGTACAGCCATACGACCAGCCACTTCACTCATCGGTGATAATAAAGGCAAGGTGTTATTGCGGCCTACAATAGTTTCATAAGCAATACCAATTACTTTTTTCTCTAACATTGCTTTCGTCAATTCAGGTTCTGGTGCTAAATGCAAATAGGTAAATAAAATTTGTCCTTCATGGAATAAATCATATTCAGGAGCTAAAGGCTCTTTTACTTTAATAATCATTTCGGAGGAGTCAAACAATTCTTTCTTATCAGCAATCACTTTAGCCCCTACTTGGGTATAACTTTCATCGGAAAAGCCACTGCCTACACCTGCACTTTTCTCAACAAGCACAGTATGCCCAGCTCTACAAAGATCTTCTGCTCCCGCCGGTGTCAATCCAACACGGTTTTCATTGTTCTTAATTTCTTTAACTACGCCAATAATCATTGTAAGTCCCCCTATTTTTTTCGTTTTGTAATTACAGTAATATATATAACGATGCAATTAGCATTGTTATCTTATACCATATTGCAAAAAACATGCCAATTAATAAAAAAATAGTGATTTACATTTTTTTTGGTATGGTCCAAGGATTGCTTACTTACAACGACAGCCTACTATGCTTCAAAAAGTAATAAGCCTGCTTTTTTATCCTTCATTGGAGCAACTTGTAAACTTTAGTTTCCACAATGCATTCCACTGTTACGAAAAGTTTCCACAAACAGAAAAACGTCTGTCACATATCTTGTTATCTAACTGATGGGAAAATTATACTTTCGCATTTTTTTCAATACGGCAGTATGAGATAATCCTAGCACCGCCCCCATACGCCTAGAGGAACGAAAACGGCGCATGGTTTCCTGTAGAATAACAACTTCTACCTCCGCTAACCGTTCTTCTAATGTTTGATAGGTTTCAAACTGTACTGCTGGTGGCGCTGCCTGAGAACCAGACGGTCTTCCTAAAAATATATGTTCAGGCTGCACTTCTGAACCATCAACTAAATTAACGGCTCTTTCAATACAGTTCTTTAATTCTCGCACATTTCCCGGCCAATTATAATCTTGTAAACGTTCCAGTGCCGCAGCAGAGAACCCGTTGACTGGACGTTGTAGTTTTCCGGCAAAATGTTTTAGAAAAAGTTCCCCTAATAGCTGAATGTCCTCGAAACGTTTTCTAAGAGGCGGTACTAAAATTGGTATTACATTTAGTCGATAATATAGGTCCTCACGAAAAATTTTATCCGCTACCATGTCCTCCAAATTGCGATTAGTAGCTGCAATAATGCGCACATCGATTTCTACTTCCTTAGTACTCCCTACCCGCCGTACGCGGTGTTCCTGAAGCACCCTTAATAATTTAACTTGTAAATGGGCCGAAATCTCCCCCACCTCATCAAGGAATAAGGTTCCTCCATTTGCTAATTCAAACATGCCTGGCTTACCACCTTTAACTGCACCAGTAAATGCACCCTCGGCATAACCAAAAAGCTCACTTTCCAGTAAAGTTTCAGGAATCGCAGCGCAATTAATTGGCACGAAGGCAGCATGAGCCCTTGCAGAAGAACTATGTAATGCTCTAGCAAATAGTTCCTTGCCTGTGCCTGTTTCTCCGCGAATTAATATGGTCGAATCACTAGCAGCATAGCGTTTTGCCTGATTAACCACTTGTCCCATTATGGCACTGGCAAAGGGAATATCAGCAAACGTCATTGGCAAGGATGCCGTCATATTATTCATTAGGCTCCTTACCTCTTGAGTATCACGAATCAAGGCAACAACACCTACGACCTCATTGCCATTATTCCTGAGGGGGATGGTACTAACTACACAATAGCTAGCCCCGCTTTCAATATATACTTCCCGATTATGATAGTGACTACCAGTTAGCAAGGTTTCCTGTATGAGTAGTTTTTTAAATAATACGTCCCCTAAGGGCTGCCCTAATGCTTTCTTTATTGGCAAATTTAGAATACGAGCCGCAGCCGGGTTGTATTGCGTGATCATACCCTCTTGATTAACAGCCAGAATACCATCATGTACTGAGGTTAATATAGCATCAAGCTGCTCCGTTTTTTCCTTAGAAGGCATAAAGGAAATTTCCTCTATTTTTTGCACGCCAACAATACTCGATAATTCCTCAATACACTCCTTACGTTCATCCCCACATACACTTTGGCATTCTAGAAATACTTTATTTTCCTCTAATTCCATTGATATAATATTAATTCTCCGCTTGGCTAAAATTCCTGTAACATCATGAACAATTCCAATACGGTCTATATATAGTATACGCAAATACACCCTCTACACCCCTCTTTGCCATCCAGTCCTACAAGCTGCCCTATAGGGTTTAATTCTTGTTATTATTCATCAAGCCAATCATTATTCCTGCTGTAACCTAACTATACTTATACGAAAAAATAGAGCCTAAAAAGGCCCTATCCTCAATACCCTTACATTTTGTTTTTTTGGCAAACCAGTGCTTTTTCTAAAATATTCTTAAACAGACTATGCTGTTTCTTCTTCATTTCATCCTTGGGCTGCCGATTTTCATGTCTTCGGGTATCTACTTGGTAAACATACGATACCTTCGTAATCATCATAATCGCCCTCCTTTGATGTGCTATATATAAAATATATCGGAGGTTACCAATATTTTCTTAATAGTTTGTGCAATATTTTTCCATATTTTTCAAATAACTTTCCCCTTCTAACACAAGAACTAAGGCTTGGCAAATGCCAAGCCTCAGTTTCCCTAACCGTTACACAAAAGTTGATTCTACTTCATTCCTGAAAAATAAGTAGAATGCTTCGCTATTCCAAAATATCCGCTCACTTATTTGTATAAATAATATTTTTTAGACCTTTCTTGAAATTCTCTAGCATCTTTTTCCCATAAAACTAACAACTCGGAAAGAGAATAGACCCCTTTCCTCACAGTATCATCCCCCGTCGATAAATCCATGGTCCCCTCCGTCTTCGTGCCACGTTGGAATGAGAACTTATCGCCGCTCATCTCCTTTATCTTATAGAGCAAACTTATGCCTGTCTTGACTGGTAAAAATGCTTTTCGGTCAACAATATGTAGTTGCACTCCTGCACAAGCCGTATCCTGATACAAGCCAAAGCGCGGCACAAAGTAAGCAGGGCGAAAAATAACACCAGGCAGCTTCATCGCTGTCATCTTTTCTGCAAGTTCTTGCGCATTAAGCCAAGGAGCACCGACGAGCTCAAAGGGCCTTGTCGTTCCTACACCTTCTGAAATATTTGCACCACCAAATAAGCCCGTTCCTGGATATAATAAAGCCGTATCAGGAGTAGGAATATTAGGTGATGTCATAACCCAAGGCAGGTGTGTTTCATCAAAATACATCTCTCGTTTCCAGCCTGACATTTCGATCACAACTAAATCACAACCAATACCAAACTCCGTATTAAATAATCTTGCTAACTCTCCTACTGTCATCCCATGCCGAATGGGGATGGGATACATTCCGATAAAAGACTCAAAACCTGGCTTTATAAGATTGCCCTCCACCTGCACTCCACCAATTGGATTGGGTCTATCAAAAACCACCATGGTTTTCCCCAGTTCTTTGCAAGCTTGCATCGCATAGGCCATTGTGTAGATATAGGTATAGGAACGAGCACCTACATCTTGTATATCAAAGGCAATTACATCAACATCAGCCAGCATTTCCTTGGTCGGTTTCTTCGTAGCACCATATAAACTATAAATAGGCAGTTTCGTTTTTTCATCAATAGCGCCACTGACTGCATCACCAGCCTTAACCGCTCCCCGAATACCATGTTCTGGGGAATATAAGGCCACCAAATTGGATTTTTCAAATAATATATCTACTGTACTTTGAAAATTGCTATTCATACCTGTAGAATTTGTAATTAAGCCAACACGTTTTCCTGCAAATACCTGCATATAGTTATCAATTCTATCAATACCTAATCGTACAGGCTCTGGTTGAGCAACAATTTCTAATTCTTTTTTGGCTTTTCCTTTTTCCTTCGCTTCAACAATATTCACTACATTGCTGAGACTTACGACTAACACCATTATCAGCAGTAATAGCTTCATCGGATGATCCTTAATCATCTTCATTGAACCTCCATTAAAAAGGAGCCTGCGAGAAAACTCGGAGGCTCCATCTATTCATTTATCCGATGACTAAACCGCTCTAAGACTCCCATCTTCTAAAGTGGGAGTTAAGAGCAGCTAAGTCCCTGGATAAGTGCGACTAAGATTCAGATGGAGTTAAAACTCCATCTGAATCAAGTCTTCTTTATATCTTTTCGCCTGTAATCAATTCGCGTTTCGTGTGTTTTTCTGCTACCGCAGCAGTTTCTTCAATTCCAACAATAATATGTTGCATAGAAGCTTCAATATTTCCTAAAATATCATTTATTTTTTTAGTTGCCTCTACACTATCCTCTGACAGCTTACGAACTTCTGTAGCCACTACCGCAAATCCTCTGCCATGTTCACCAGCTCGCGCTGCTTCAATCGCAGCATTTAAGCCTAAAAGATTTGTTTGTTGTGATACTTTATTAATAAAACCAATTACTTCATGAGTATTGTTAATATGGTTTTTCGCTTCATTGACAGATTCAGATAAAACAACAACCTTCTCATTCAACTCTTCACTCATTAAGACTTGCGACTTAATGAGGTGGTATAACATACCCGTAATAAAGTCGTCCACAACTTTAATATTCGGAGTTTTATTTTCTTCAATCAAACGATTTACCTGTTGGTTGCCGGTGATATTTAGTACTACATTCACATTTGGCATTTTCATTCCATCTCGAACATCAGTAAATGTACGGATGCCCATGTTTTGTGCCATCTTAATTGCTACAGCGTCCATCTTTACATCTACCACACCTATTATTTCCATTTGTGGCACTTGATTCGCCATTTCTAATATTGCAACGCCGCTTCTACCGCCGCCTACCAACAAAATATTAACCAATAACTCCGCCCCCTAAATCATGTTAATCCGTAAAGTACATTATTATTCATTATACTATAAATCAAATTTTTCTACATTAAAAATTTGAGGTATCTTACGCTAAAGATAAGACGGTTCAAATTCTCAATATCATATATCTATAACGAAACTTAACCTTTCGACATATTGTATTTCAAATACCACGGCACACTTTCTTAATAAATTCGCAGATTCATTTGCAGCTAGAGTTCTATCTGCATCCGATATTCACTAATTACAACCGAATGACTTTTCAGTTTCCATTGTTTCCTAATTATAGATGATTTTCAATATTATTACCTCTAACAAAAGGTATAGATTCCTCAATTAGATCCCGCCCCATGTTAACGCAAGAAATATAGATTCCAAAATACATTTAAATTATTCAAAAAAAGAAGCGTCTACCTTAAAAGGTAAAGACGGCGAAGTGTGGATATTTACTTGATAAACTATCCACCTAGGAATCGGCATTTTTTAGCTCACCCGCCAGCTGCAGTTGATTTCGCCCTGAATTCTTCGCCTGGTAAAGAGCATGATCGGCAGCGAGAATCATCTTTTCTGGTGTCAGATCTGCCCTGGGGATAGCGACAGCAATACCAAGACTTACTGTAACAATTTCTGCAACTGGCGACATCTCATGTCGAATCGCCAACTCTCTAACCCGAATGAGAATACGTTCTCCTACCTTAATAGCCCCAGCTTGATCGGTATCAGGCAAAATTACAGCAAATTCTTCTCCACCGTAACGCGCGACTAGATCAGTCCCACGTTTCGCGCCCTCACCTAGCGCAGTGGCAATTTGTCTTAGGCAATCATCTCCTGCGACATGTCCATAAGTATCGTTATACAACTTAAAAAAATCGACATCTAACAAAATTAAAGCAATGGAGGTTTTCTCTCGTTTAGCCCCTTGGCACTCCCGTTCCAGAAATTCGTCAAAATAGCGCCGATTGGCGACGCAGGTAAGACCATCGTGCAATGAAATCTGACATAGTTCTCTATTTAATACTGTCAGTTCTCTAGTTCGCTCTGCTACTTTCCGTTCTAACTCAGCGTGAGCTTGGCGCAATTTTTCGTTTGCCATTTTGCGTTCCGTAATATCTTCAATCATGCTGTCAATACAAAATGTGTCAGTTTGGTGATTGTAATGCTTCAGCGCCGTCATAGAACACCAGAGGGCTGTCCCGTCTTTTCTTCTCAATCGAATCTCTTTATTTTTCACCGTGCCTTCCTGTTCGACCAATTCACTAACTGCAGCGAATTCTTCCTGACTCCAAAATGCCGTTGAAGCTGGAATGGTTAATAGTTCATCCATAGACTCATATCTGAGCATCCTTAGAAGTGCGGGATTTGCATATTTAATAAAAGACTTAGCATCCCCTGTTTCCCGGTAAATACCAATGCTGATATTCTCTACCAAGGAGCGATATTTCTCTTCACTTTCCAGCAAGGCACTGGTTCTTGTACCCAAATTATCAGCCATAGAGTTAAACGTAGCTGCTAGCTGTCCTATTTCGTTTCCTGTTACAACCGAGCTTCTGGCATCCAAATCTCCTTTGGCTAAACGGGCGGCGGCCTCTGATATATCTGTAATTGGCCTTGTCATCATATTGGCAACGGCAATACCAATTAAACTTGCAAGGATAGCGGAAACTATCGTAATCATACACGTTGTCCGTTTAACTTCGCTTACATCTGCCAGAGCTTCTTCTGCTGGTTGCTGAACAATTAAGCCCCATCCTGTTTGCGGTATATAACTGAAAGCAGCCCATTTCTTTTGTTTCTTGTATTCATACTCTACCAAGCCGGTTTGTTTATCCTTCACAGCCTTAACAGGCGCAACCCAGGAGACATCCCGGCCGACCATTCCCCGATCTGGGTGCAGCAAAATATGTCCATCTCCATTAACTAGATAGGCGTAACCAGATTGACCAATCTTGATCTGGTCAATCCGATCAATAATGGTTCGCAAATCCACGTTTAAAATCAGCACGCCTACCAATTGCTGATTTTCATCCTTGATTGGCTCAGCAATAACAACGCCCGGGTATCCAGTGCTTTTCGCAATAATAACATCGGAAACTACTGTCTCGCCGGTTCGTTTTATTTTTTGAAAATATTCCCGATCGCGATACGTAATCGTATCATCAACCACGCGCTCATCCGATCGGGCAATCTGATTGCCTGCACTATCAGCTATAACCGCAATTTGAATATCAGCATCCGCCTTAGTGATGGCCGTAAGTAAGGCATTTTGCTTATCAGGCAGCATTGACTTTACCTCAGCCGTATTTACGACAATCCGCAGCACCTTAATTTTTTCACTAAACATCTGATCAATATCTTCAGCAGTCTGCTTTGCAATATCACGATTCTGATTAAACGCTAATTTAGTCAGAATTTTCTCACTTTTATTTTCAGTTATTAACATAGATAGCAGCAAGGGAAAAATCGTCATACAAACAAGGCAAAAACTCAGCGTTGTCCTCAAAGTTTGCCTGTTCCACAGCTTCGTAACATTATGTAATATTTTAGCAAAAAGCACTCAAAAGCCACCTCCCCACTTACGTAAACTAAAATTTAAATTCGACGACTTCTTTGTTAGCATGTTCCTCTCTATTTCGACAAATTATTTAATATTCCTCTGCTATTTACACAGCCAACTAAAATCTACAAGCCTTTTTTTACTTGATTTTATCTGTGGGGAGCCAGTCATTTTGCTTTACCTACTTCAAAAAAAGATCCGTCTCACCTTGAAGGTAAAGACGGCAGAGAGATTCGTATAGGGCGAACCTTCTCCAGCAATAGATGCGGAGTAGGTGATTATTTTTTATTTACTGATCCAGCCACTCTGGATAGTTATCTTACTGCAGCAGCGTCAGCTTTCATTCTGGGGCAAAGTGTGCTTGCGCCTACTGAGCAGGCTCATATACCTGATTTCCATCTCTAATAGCCATTGTATTATCAACGTATTGTACCATCGTTACACCTAATGAATGCCCCATAATATTTGCACTAGGGTATTTTTTTCGAATATAACTATAATATGCTAATGCGTCCTCACATTCCTGGGGTTTATTATCCTCTGAACCATGGTAGGAAATGATAATATCCTCACCTCGTTTATAGGCTGCTGCGTAGAAACCGATCTTGTCATTTCCCATCGAATCGATTTCGGTAAAGCCGTTATTTGTAAGATCTATATCATTCTCTTCACGATATAAGGCATTAGAAACTACCCCATGTTTTTCGTTAGTCACTGCCACAGTACATTCCCCCTACCACGTATTCTATCTTTCTATAGAATACGTGGTTTTTAAAATCTTTGCCTCTAGCAAAAGGTATAGACTGACAAATATATTTTAATTTGGATTGTTCATAATCAACAGAGCGCAGACGATGAAGGTGACGAATCCTTTAAAATACTCAACCTTGATGATCTGATCTCTAAAACAAAAAGAGAAGACCTTCCCTTATGAAGTTCTTCTCCTTATTTATATAATTTACTCTTTTGCTTGGATATATCTTTGGATATTACTAACTCTCTTAGGTAGATTGGGGTGGGTAGCAAGAAGCTCAGAGAAACGAACCCAGAAGCCGCCATCTGATTCTGCTTGTTTAATGTACTGTTGCACATTTACTTTTTCATATAATTTTTTTCCTATTGCCAAAATAAGCAGGCCATTTTCTGCACCAGTTGTTTGGTAATAAGATGCAAAATTATCACAGGTATATTCGCAAGCTCTAGAATAGGCTTGCGCTAAAAAAGGGACAAACATGGATGGAAATAAAAGCACTTTCCTACTCACATGCTTTCTTTTTAGATGGGCAAATTCATGACAAATTATAAAGGCAAGCTCAGCCTCCCCCTGGCGATATGCTAATTCAAAAACATCAGAATAAAGTACTACAAAAGATCGCCCTAGAAACTTTGTCGCAAAAGCATTAATCATACCACCGGACTGAATAATGTAAATATCAGGCACTACTTCTAACCCCATCTTACTTGCAATCTCTTTCGATAGCTGATACACTTCTGGGAACTGCGTTTCAGATAACTTAATACCGTTACCTTTTATATTACCTACAAATAGTCCATGTGCAATAAAACTAATAATAATACCTAGCACTATGTAAACGATTCCAACAAGAGATATTACCAGCAAAATATAAATCAACACACTGATCACTAATGATAGCTTGAAATAAAAGTTTTCCTTTGAATGAATTAAGGAATCCACAAATTCTCCCCCTTACGATACTAATTGATTAGATTTTTTCCGTTTTTAACAAGGCAACTCATAAAACTGGATGATTGCGCCATTATTTTAGTTTTACATCTCCATAACTATTTAGCCGCCTGAACTGTCTCGTTGCCATCAACTTGTACTCCTCCTTCTTCCAGATTTATATGATACAGGAAGAATATGACAACACGGTGACAAGTAAGAAGAGTCGCCATAGGCAGACGACTCTTTTTCTATCTAGAATAGTTTTTAGTACTTCATCCTCTCTTTACTTTTCCAGTGCCTATAATTCCATCTCTTGTTATAGACGCAAACGGTTTTGAAGTTTGGCGAGACATTTTAGGTAACGTTAATTATTTTTTAAACGATCGTAAATACCCGTTATCTCTTCAACGTAATTGTTATACTCCACTTTGGTAACTATCCATTCATTATCTCGATAAACTCCTATAAACCTGTATTTAAAAATCGAGTAAACATCTGATGCATTTGATTCATCCGCCAATTCTTTTGTTGAGCAATTTTCACCACGTTTGAATACTCGGGATATTTCGGCAATACCAATATAAGGAGCCGTCAATGAATCACTTTTTCTAACTTCCATGGTAAAATTACGATCTAGATTCTCAGAAAACTTGTACCATTTACCATTATCCTTACGAATTTTATAATTATCTAATGGATAAGTAGAAATAGCCTTTGATAGCTCGTCACCAACATATTGTTTAAAGGAAGCAACGACCTCCGCATCATTTGGTTGGGCACATACTACGTTGGATAGAGCAACTAGCAGCATTAATACTAAGATTAACAGTTTTTTCATAATACACCTCTTGTTTATACTTTAAAAATTACTATACCTCTTAATTATGGCAAAACCTACTTTGAATCTATTAGGAGCTTTCTCACTTCAGAATCTATTATCGCATCGGTTGACTCCGTCGGTGATACATTAATTTTAAAGTTTTTTTCTGTTTCATAGGAAAGCAACAGTTTTATGACTTCTTTTCGGCCTCTTGCGCTACATACCGCCCGAAATAAAAGTGTATTTCCATTCTCATCCCTTACATCAACAGTTGCTTTATTTTCAAAAAGTAGTTTCCACATTTCCAATGAGTATTCTTGTGCTGCGTAATGTAGGGCAGTGCATCCCATTAAGTCTTTACGATTCACATCCGCACCTGCTTCAATAAGGAACTGAGCGATTTCCACTCTACCTTCAATGACAGCATTCATTAGAAGTGTTCTTCCAGAGTTATCTGTACTATTAACATCAACCCCAGATTGAATTTGCTCTTGGAGTAATTCGAGGTTTCCATTAATGGCCACCTTTGATATGCTCTTCATTAATTGCCTCCTTCTAATTACCTCATTTCGCCAGATTTTAAACCTGCTTAAACATTCTATAGATTAACGACGAGCCTGTAGGACATATATTTTTTCTATTAGCGATTTTATAACAGCTATGACTCATCCTGTAATTTAAAATGATGGGATTGCCACTTCAGGAATAGATAACTATATGCTGATTACTTGGCTTTTTATAAGTTGTTACTTATATCTGTTTTTTAGAATAATCCATTTTGGTAATAATTGCCTCCCCCTAAAGGTATAGACTTTCACTAAATTTTAGTTTAATTAACAAATAAGCCCATGACTTTTGATTTTAGTCATGGGCTTATTAGCTATTACTATTTACTTGTTTTACGTTGTCGCATCTTTTTGCGCGAAAAACTTCCTATAGAACTTAAAGATCTCTTCTCCTGGGTTTGATTCCTTGCTCTAATAATTCCTTATCTAATCTTGCATAGGTAATCTCTCGATACTCTTTGAATGAAACATCGTGAACTATTTCAGTGACGTTGCCAACCAGCGAAAGAGTGTATATAGCAACTTCTTTCTGCCTCTTGACCATCACATATTCTTTCTCATCTAAATCTGTAATCAATGTAAGTGTAGTATCAGCATTTTCCGTTTCCGCCCCCATAATCGTTTCCGTCGTTGTTCTGTAGGTCCGATACATTTACAGCAGCCTCGTCTTTCTAGCTATCAAGTCTTGCCCCTCGTAAATGGCGCATTTGTCTCCTACCTGTTGTGGCGAGGAGGAGTCCCCGCCACACGCTGGTGCGGTACTTTTACCGATTCTCTTACCTTGGACAACTACCAAATTATATCCCCCCGTCTTCATCCTGTAGGAGGTTTCTTCTATCCGAAACACTGGATAGAAGAAACCATCATACAGTTTGTTTCAGGGGAAATTAAAAAAGCGCATGCGAGGTTTTTTACCTACACATGCGCTTTGCTTCGTCTTGATTGCATGCAGACGTTAAGCTTCTGCTAAGACCCACAAAATTACTATCCCGAACGTACCATCCCTTGTCTTCAAGGAAAGATCACGGTATAATAAATTGTCGTCGTAGACAGCTAGCTGTTACGTGTAGGTGCTTGCCCACCTGCTCGTGCCTGGGAGTGGTGAGACACTCTCAGGACACGGCGACTTTTTTAATTTCCACCTGTTTCTAATTATATTACATTTTATGGAGATTGCAAGGGAAAATAGACTGAAAAATCAGTTCTTATTGCAAGAATTGGCAGTTACAATATTTTAAAAATAAACAAGGGGATGTCAGAGCGTGGGGAAATAGACTTACTTTTCACACGTTTTGACGTCCCCTTGCTTATTGAGTCAGACAAAAATCGTAGTCTTTTGCTTATAGGAAAAGAGTTATATTCTTGATGCTGCTATCGTACAATACATTATAATAGACCCATCTTAAAAGAAGCTAATGAAATAACTTGAAATATTTTTATGATTAAAACCCGATTTGAAAAGGAGGATTCTAAAATGCTAAGCGCTGTCTGTGGTTGTTTGACAAGTTCACCAGATGATACGAATGTTTGCATAGGCCACATCCCTAAGAGTTGTATTTATCTTAGCAGTACATTAAAGGGATTAACTCCTGATGGCAGGTATATACATCGAATAAAAAACGGCAGAGCAACGTATCATCCAGGTTACTACACTATAGACGGAAGGTTATTGCAGCCCCACATATAAAGCAGTAACTCAGGGCTGGCAATACCAGCTCTGAGTTACTGTTCTAATCTGGGGCTTTATTCTTACACAATTTGTGCATGAAATCTATTATTTTATTTCATTTAGGATTCTTACCAATTCCTCTGCGCTTATATCGGCAGAGCACGGCTCTACGATCGCATTATCGCCAATTTTAACCACCCCATTGTCATTTATTGCTTGTGTTGAAGCCTCGTTTTTATGATAAACAGCAGCCAAATTGCCGGCAATCAAGTAGCTTCGTTCCACACCGCTCATGTTGGCAAAAGGAGCTGGTTTCATAAAGACTTTATTATTTACCTTGATTTCACCGGTGGCAGGATTGACAGTGACTTTTTGATTGCCATATTCACTCAATTTTTTGGAATAATTGTCACGTCTTTCTTTCTCCCCGGGATGCGTAGAAGGATTTAAAAGATCATCAAAAAGCCCTTTTGATCCACCACTGCTCATCTTGTCAATCACACGCTGCCATACTGCGGCAGGAGCACCCGGATTATAACCGGCCTCTGTTATGTAAGAAAAGGCGATATTGTCTGCTTCCCATTCATTCGGCTTGGTTATGCCCGCCGCCTTCGTATTAGTCGCCACTACATCAACAGCCAATTTACTGCCGCCGCCAAGTTGAGAGCCAGCGATTTTCTGGACAAAATCCACAGTCATTTTCTTTTTGGCGCCGTTTATAGGATGATTTCGTTGCCCGTGGACCAGCTCATGGGCAACGACGGCTGCTATCTTATCCTCGTTATTATCAAAAAACTGAAATACACCAACATTAACGGAAACATTGTGTCCCAGACTGCAAAAAGCATTGAATGCAGTTTGCGGGTTTATGAAATAGTTGTACGGTTTGTTTTCAACTCCCGGTTCCGTTTTTGCAATCGTGCTTGTCAGCCTAGTCATTACACGGGCAAGTTCTGCATTCAGATCAGGGTCTTCTATCACGCCTTCTGATTTCTTAAGCTGTTCAAAAAGCTCATACCGCCCATCATTTTCATAATGGTCAAGAGATTTTCTGACCTCGTTCTGTTGCGTCGCAGTACCTACTAATGTACCACCAAGTTTTCCAAGATCAATGGCTTCGGTTTTGGTTGGCTGAAATACCCCTACTGCCAGTAAAATAGCAAAAGTCAAGGCTCCTCCCAGTACCGTCTTACGCAAAAAAGTTCTCAAATTCAATGTAATAGCACCTCTTCTTATTTTTTGCTGCATTAAGCTACGTAAATGCATCCTTCTTAGGATAAAACATTCTGTAAATTATTACCTCCCCTAAAAGGTATAGACTTCGATGTCTTTACTAAAATTACATAATCTTTATTATTGCATTCGGGAATAAAAAAAGACTACGTTTTTGCCATTCAGACATAAAACTTAGCCTTTTTCCTAAAGAAGCAAGGAGAATTTCTCCTTGCTTCCATAATGAAAGTCAGCCCTGCATTACGCAATAATGTAGGACTGACTCTTTCTTCTTACCGCCCCAATGTTATCCCCTAAATATTTCTACCACATTAAAGCCTTTGTCTATGACCTCTTTAGGATGAATATGGTTATCTAGATGCATACAGTTCACCTTATTCCGAAACTCAATACTAATAATTTCTTCCAGCCTCCTTAGCGACATATGGCTATTGCCTTCATAATCAAGTCCACAAGTATCTTGATACACTTGGTCAAACTCTCCATATTGAAATCGAGTTAGAACTTCTTGGCTTATATTATTAGTATCTCCGCTATAATAGAATGCTCCTGATTTCTGCTTCATAATGAAACCGTAGGCAGGAATCGTTTCTACATGTGTAACCGGCAAAAACTCAATGTTAACATCTCCAAAGTCTTTATCTACCACACCTGACTTTTCACGACTATCAAGCACGTACATATCCTTGCTAACTCCGATGCATGCAAAGAAATTCTCTATTAATTCCCGATTAGGGAAAAAAACAGTCGGCTTACAGCCCAAGATATAGTAACAATAAAAAATCACTTCTCCAAGGCTTCCTACATGATCAGGGTGCGTATGGGTTATAACAATATATAAATTCTTCACCCCGTCAAATATGCTTAATTCTTGCAGCCTGTGAAAAACGGTTCCGCCACAGTCAAACAGAAATAAGCCATTATTTTTTTTTATAAAAGCACTTGTATTACCCCATTTAGTATTGAACGCACTACCAATACCAATAAATTTAAGCATTCTTCTCACCAACTTGTCCTTTGATTTTTCTAAGAAACGGGGACGGACGGTGGTTGTGTCTTAGTTTCTTTTCAACAATCCTTATACTACAATCATCCTGGAGATTGTACTAATAGATAAATCCAGCTCTTTAGAGTTATCTTACCCTACTCCAATACTCTTTATAGGGCAACTGACTCTTCAAATCACTATACCTCTAACAAAAGGTAAAGACGGCAAAGGATTTAATACAGTAAAGTCTTACGTAAACGTTAGAGTATTACGCATAGCATAAAAAGCTGCTAATTGCTATATTATTCAATAATTTTTTCGATATTTAGTACGTATTTACTATATGGTAGATACGTAAATTGCTGGATGTAATAATTATCGTAAGTTGTGGAAGGTTAGTCCAAATAACTATTTTCGCAAGGCACGAGGATGGTGGTTGTATCTTAGTCTTTTTTAACTGGAGTGAATCTCAAAATTCGTACACTGTCCCTTTGCTTATCTTCCATTTTGTAATGAATATGATTTGTTCAATAATTCCTTGCCCTTCTCTATTACTATTGTTTATTTGCTAGATTCATTGAGATCATCTATATCTATCGCAAGAAAAGTTGACACTATTGGGAAAAATGCTCCCGCAATCCACCAAATCCAAAAGGAATGACCCTTTATCCATGCAATATATGCTGGGATGATTCCAGCAAAAGCAAATAGCCAAAAATTACCGATAAAAAAATCCATCTTACTACCAAAAATAAACTCCAATAGAGATTTTGAAAGTAAAAAAAATAACACCATTCCTCCGGTTTTCAATAATAACAATCCACAATTTTTGATGGTATTTATACGCATTTTCAACCTCCAGTCTTTCAAGCATACATATACTTCTCCACTGTTTTTGGAATACTTCCATAATACGGAAGAGAGGGGACTGTTCTTTTGCTCCCAATATTGTATATACCTAAAGCTCCATATTACCATGCTTTCTCATAGCCTGAATTTATCGAATAACCGTCGTTAAATATTTAAGTAAGAAGCAACCGAGTCGTCCCATACTGATCCGTCAACTACCAAATCTTTGGCCTTTTATCATACTTGCTGATAGAATAATCTATCTTGGTAGTTATTACCTCTCCTAAAAGGTGTAGATTTGATATCTTTCATAAAAAATACTAACTTATTATTTTTCCGAGAATAAAAAAAGGCTACGTTTTTGCCTTTTAGCAAAACGTAGCCTTTTACTAAGAAGCAAAAGAACCGTCTCTTTGCTTCTCCTAAAGTTTCTTTATATCAGCTATTTTTTCAAAAAAATATTTGGCTTTAGTTATCTGGTATTTTGCTCTCTTACCTCACATGAGATAATTTACTAATAATGCTTTTCTTTAACTTCTGTACGTTTTCATTCTTAGGATTCAGTCGAATTGCCTCATCACAATCTGCTAATGCCAAATTGTAATATTCTTTCTCATACAATAGATTCCCACGATCATAATAAGCTGTTGCCAATTCAAGATTACTTATAGGCACCATATCCCGCCAAGAAGTATTAGCTCTTTTAGCATCTGTTATGAATTGTGTATATACATCTATTACCTTGTCTCTTTCTCTTTTGTGAAGATAAACTTTGACAAGTGGCTGATAAGCATCGGAGAGAATGTTATCCAGTTGGATTGCTTTCTTTAAGTCGGCTATCGCACTATTATAATCTCCTTTTAAAACATATACCTTACCACGTCTTGTATAATTTTGTCCTGATCTTGGTTCATACTGTATTACCGCTGTGAAATCGACTATTGCATTATCATAGTCACTTAATCTCTCATGTGCAATAGCACGATGTTCATAAGTGTATTCAGAAGGGTATGCGTGGACTATCTCATTATAATCACTCATTGCCTTGTCATTTTCACCAATATCTAGATATGCATCAGCACGGGAGATATATAAATAAGTATTATGAACCTTAGGAGGAACGTTCATCTTGATTGCTGTTGTATAGTCAACTATTGCCTTTTCAATATTTTTTTTAACTTCTATGTCACTTTTAGCAGTTGACTTATTTTTCTCGACATACGCTTTAGCTAATTTTATATACATGTCACCTCGATAATAATAAACGCTTGCATCTTGAGGATTTTGCTCTACTATAGGTGTATATTTAAGTATTTCTTGTGTAAAGTCGGCTATGGCATCGTCGTATTTGTGAGTGTAATAATAAGCCTCTCCACGATTATGATAAGCTAATATATCTTCCGGATTTTCCACCAGTACCTTTGTATAATATTCTATCTCAAATTCAAAAAAACGTATCGGCCCTGCATGTACCGGAGCATTAATCATAAGCAACATACAAATTATCGGTAAAATCCTCTTCATTATTTCTCCTAAGCATCTAACTTAACTTCTAAGAAGTTTGCCGTTTTTTCCTATCGTCCTGGCAATGGTTACACTTTCAAATCTCCGAATTGCCCTTATTAGCAATTACCATATACGTAGCAATACGCAAATATTAATCACTCCAGAACCAGTCAGAAATTCGATCCATCGCATAAACTCCAATAACCACCAAAAGACCTGATATTACAGCATTAATTATTAGGAGTAAAACATAGTTACCATGGGAGATAAATCGATGAACTATTTTTAATATATCAACCAGTAGAATCAATACTATTGGCATAATAACAAAAAGGTCAAATATTAATTTCTTCATGTTTTCACCCCATGTCAGATTTTTAAAATAAACTTATCCCCTTATTCCCTAATTGAGTAAATTGTTGCCCAAACACTGCGCCAAGGACACTTCCTAACGCTACCAGTATTATGCCTTCAACTACTATTGTTATTTTTTATCTTCTTTTTCAATGGTGATGTTATATTTTGAGATAAGGTCGCTCAACTCTCTTCTGATCTTGCCTATCGGATAATTACGTCCCATTGTGCTCAATCCCTTGCCTTCTCCTGTATCAATTTCAGAAGTTCCGGCTTTGATCATATTCCTGGTCTTTGTAGCCTCTTTTTGAATTATGTCAGCATCGTCAATAACACTTTTTATCCATCCAATCTGCTCTGACGTATAGCCGTCTTTTTTCAGTATTTCTTTGTCTCCATAAGCTTTTTTAAGTTCGGCAAGATTTGAAACAAATTTATTATATACTTCATCGTACTTTCCTGGGTCTACTTCTAAAAAGTCTTTTCCTTGACCTTCAATTTCGTCAAACATATTAGTTATCTCTTTTGCATTCATCACTGTACTTAAAGCATAAAAATGTACAGTTTGACCGCGCTTTTGGTATTTAGGTAAATCCGCCCCATAATGTTCCATCAGTTTAGACTGAAAGGCAATATTAAATTCCTTAATTGCTCTTATTAGTTCTTTATAACTTTCTATCATTCTTTTGTGCAGCTCACGCCCTTTAGCAAAGTTATCTTTTTCATATTCTTTATTCGTGTAATATGTATTAACTTCATTAAAGTATAGTTCTATAAATGACTCTTCCTTATCACATAGGGTTGCCATTTTAGTATCCGCATCCCCATAGCTAGGTTTACTCGACGAATATTTTTTCTGCAGCTGGGTATGTTTATCCTTATGAAACTCATAAAGATTAAATTTTTCATTTTCTTTGGTCCTCACAAACAATATAAATCCTGAAAAATCTTTTTTAATACGTAGTTCTTCTTCCTTACCAAATTCATTAAAATAACTTTGACCCATATTCAGTAACCAATCAGTACCATTCAAAATTTCGACATAGGAATTATATTTTTTGATTTCATCCTCTGGTGAACCAGTCTTGATGTTTGCAACATTTGCACAACCTGCCAATAAAAGGCTCATACAAATGCAAAGTAATAATAGTTTCGATTTCAAGCCATGACCCCTTTTCACATGTAAAATCAGGCGCGTAAACGCCTGTAAATATAGTTTATGCCGTAGTCTTGTCGTAAGTAAGAGTAACCCGAGAAGCAAAGGGACGGTTTCTTCTTTTTCTTAAAAATTTCAGATATTATTACAAACTCTACTCTAATGCCCCTTCATAGAATAAATGTTTTTCAAAATTATTACCTCTAACAAAAGGTATAGGCTCCCATATTTATTTAAAAATGGCAAAAAAAAAAGCCATCTTTCCCAAAGGCGAAGACGGTAAATAGTTTCCGATATGTACGAATAATTCTCTAGATTGAAGCGGAAGGGCGTAATCAGTTTTAAAGCCTAAACCACCCTTCGACTCATATTAGCCTCATAAATTGACCAGTTGAAAATAGTTAAGTATTGCACTTATCAATGACGCTATACTAAATAATATAAACGCTACTTTCGTTGCTCGCGATGTCTTTCTTTTTTCTACTTTAGGCGCATCAGCTGATACATGAGCAGCATTTTCACGTCTTTGTTCTTCTTTTTGTATCTCCTTTTCAGTCGATACAATTCCCGCATACATAATTAATATGAAAAATAAATCTATCCAACTCCAACCAACATATAAAAATGAACTAATTACACTAACTAATACTACCATCATACTCAAACATTTTAGGGCAATAAAACTTATAATTTTTTATAGCGCAAATACATTAATCCTGGAACTATAAAAATGCCACCATACCCTGTTATATCGGATATATCCCTATAAAATAAGTATATATCCTTATAATGAAACGCCACTGCAATGCTTTCCATAATACTCATTTTCATTTCTCCCTTAGCAAGACACTACCACCGTCCTCATGCCTTATTTGATAATCAACTTGATAAACTTAAGACAAAAAGCCGCTACCATCGCAAGGAGGAAGCGCAGGGACGTTTCTTTCAATACTGATATACCTTAACATCCAATATTCCCTATGCTTCCTCATCCATTTATTTGATGCACAAAGTCTCAGGTAAAAAAGGGGTGGTAGTTCCTCTTGCTGGCAAGACAAAACTTCCACCGCCCCTTTTCTTCCATGCTTTGGACACTGTGCCATGATTGTCTTTAAATGCAGCTATTCTTTTGCACTAACTCACTTAGCAACTCAATTGTCGATGATTTTGAATTCATATGTGCGGTCATTTTTATCAGTAGCAGTTGCTTGCTTAATTTTTCCAAATTTTATTGGTACTTCGACATTCAAGATTGCACCTTCTGGCCCCATTTTTGAATCTACTTCTACATCGAAGCTACCGTTATCTGTCACAAATTTAAATGATTTTACCTGCATGCGGTGCTGGCTGGATACAGCCATCCATATCTTCCACGGACGAGCAACTTCTTGATCAACACATTTTTCGAGAGCAATCGGTAATATAACGTTGCTGGGATTATGGGGATCAGGAATTAATTTTGCCGCAATATCTTTGCCTGAAGAAAATTTAAAGAAAAGCTCCTCGAATATATATTTTTCAATGGTATAGTCCAATAGGAATTTGCCGTTTTTATTAACAATGGCAAATATAGCACCAACCTCTTTACCTTCATTATTAGTAAACTTATATTGATAATGAGCTGACATTCCATCTTTTTCTTTCCAAGCTTGTACCAATTGGGGGTTATTATAAACACGCCTTCCTTCAGCATCACCGGATCTTGATTTCAGATAATCTATAAAATAGGCATAAAAATCTGTTGTGCCGTCATACTGGAAAGTTCCCTCAAGCATACTTTCAGCTGTTGAATGATCCACCATAGCCTTAAAATCCTTTTTGACATACATATCAATAGCAGCTTTTTCGGCTTCATCCAGAGTAGTAAAACCCTCTTCCTTAAATTGAGAAAATATTGTTTGTGATACATTCGCTTTAGATATATTAGCCTTTTCACTCTGTAACGACTGACACCCGGTAAAAAGTGCCGTTGTACCAATAATTAAGATTGCTAACCATTGTAGTGACCTTTTTTTCATTATCATAAAACATCCCTTCTAAATTTTTTATCATATCATTGCTTTTGGGAACTTATACGCCTCGACTAATTTAAGTAGTTGTATTCACGAATCGCATCACTAAGTTTTTTATTGAATTTTTCCGGAGAGCCATCTACACTTTCCCTAAAAAATCTGCTTCCTAATTGGTGTTTTTCAAAATTACGTCTTTGCTTAACTCTTTCCATCAATTGCGTAGCACAGACTTTAACCTCTATAATATCGTTTATGTATGATTCATAACGTCCCGAATTAGTAATGCCTTCCTTCTTTAGTGCTTGCTCATCTTTCGAATATTTCATGATCTCATTAACATCCGCTATTAGTAAATTGTATCTTCCCTGAAATTTGGGTAAATCCAAATCTAATATGTTGTCTGCTGTAATCTGTTGCTCATCCATTTCTTGCTGCAAAGCTTCTGCATGCATCAAGACACTTAAGCAATGATACTTTAACAATTGCCCCCTATTTTTATAGTTTTCTAACCTTCTTTTTTCACGCTCCGAAGCAATTGCATTAAAATTAGCACAGTATTTATTAGCTAGAGGCTGGTAGATTTTATAACAGTTTACTATTTTGGTATGCAATTCTTTTGCTTTTACGTAATTATCATCTACATACGATTTTAGCTTATAATACGTATGTGCCTCTGCTAAAAGGTTAATTAATTCCGCCATCTGAGGATATAGCTCCTGGGCAGCACCATCTACAGATGCATATTGGGGTTGATGATGTGAAGCATTAAATGCTTTTTCTAGTTTTTCTATATCATATTTGGAAATAGATCGCGGAACAAAACTAAAGTATTTCTCAAATTTTGGATCTTGCTCATTCCCTAGATGTTTAAAATAATCATCCAAAGTTTCAGCAAAATCTTTAACTATATAATTATTTAGATCAACATATGCGTTGTACTTATATATTTCATCTTCTTCTGTTGGAGCTTCATCATGATTTTGTACTATAGGTGCAGATTTCTTATTAGAATAACAACCAGTCAGTCCCACACAAAGAATTAGAAATATAACTAATAAAGTTGCTTTTCTCATTTATACTTCTCCCTCTATATTACAAATTCGCCCTATTGCATAAAAACAAGTGGTTTTTCAGTGGCTTAGGACGTTCTCCTTGCTTCTACAACCTTTGGAGGATTTACCTATTAAAATGCTGTCCATTCTTCAGCGTATATCCGTTTCTCCCAGTTTCCCGGCGTAAAGGACAGAATACTGCTCTGAAAACTTTTAGCGATACCAATGTCATAGCCATTACTAATTTTCACGTGTACTGATTGTATATTTGTCACAGGATATTTTTCCATAACCAACTTGGCAACGTCATTCTGCATATCCCTATAAGATAATGGTTTTCTTTTAACATATACTGTTACGGCTAATTGGTCCGCAGTTCGATTGTCTTGTAGTGAAGTCACACGAACAACATCAACAGAAGCGTCATTAACTCCATCTATTCTCTTTAACTCATTCTGTAAGTTCAGCATACTCATAACTCTCGTCTCAAGTTGCTTAGAATACACATATAAGCTACCTATGACAAGAATAAGAATAATAGATGAATAAATTAAGTAATGTTTACGCCATATAGTTAAACTAATTGATCTATCCTCTGCATCAGCTTTCACAACAAAGCTTCTACTAATTAAATCATGAATGGACTGGCGCGTTATGCGATTAAATAAATAAAAATAGATAATTCCAGCGCCCACTATTATACATAATATTGAATTTACAAGAATAGCGGTATCTGAAACTAATAAAGAGTTAACAGCAGATAAACAAAAAAATATGCCGATTATTGAAGCTCGCAACAATGCCTTGGTAAATGAAATATATTTTCCTCTAGCATCTACTACGCGAATCTTAAGTAATTTTTTCCCTAGCGTTTGTCCTTTGCCAATTGGACTGTGCAAAATTCCAAAATAGAGCACATACACACCAAAACCAACCAACGGACCTGTTCCGCCCATTTGCGCAAAAATGGAGCCAAACAGTAGTCCTAGTCCTTTGCCTACAACGGCTAAAATAACACCGTCAACCATAAACGCTATAAGCCGTCGCCAAAATCCACAAATGGATCTATTCGTTTAAATTTCTTTCTTTTGGTTTTCCGTAGAATTTATCATTTTATTACCTCATATTTTTAAACTTACTTTTACCTACCTTAAAGCGATAGAATGGAGGAAGCAAGAAACGGCTTAAAGCCCACCCCATACCATCCCTTACTTCTTCCTCCTCATGCTTCTTCATTCCCTGTTTCCCCACAGCCTGTTCATTACTAGGTAAACTTGGCTACAGTTCTGTCGTTTCTGAAGCGTCGCTATCTTTTTCATTCTTCTTTTTCTTAAAAATTTTAACTATCAGGACACCTAGTGCGCCGACACCGATGATAATCAGCTTGATAAACTTAAGACAAAAAGCTGCGATCATCGCAAGTAATCCTAACTTTTTAGCTGCTACACCTGTGACTAAAGCAGCTAAGCCATATTCGGCGATATTATCTGTTAATGAATTGAATTCTTCATACCGCTTTCCCGGAACAAATTCTGTAGCGGCTAGTAAATTTTGCGCTATTGCTTTCTCCGACCCGATTTTCTTTAAATCGGTAACTAAGGCAAGAGTCAAATACCCTTCTCGGCCAAGGGCGTAGGTATTGTAATTAATAGTTTTTTCTTTTTCTCCTCTTGCCGCAAGTTCTATTGACCAGATAAGATAATGACGGGCGGCATCGTATTGAGGTTTTTCTACCCACCCGTTTACGGTCAACTCAGATAGTCCTTTTTGTTTTCGTTCCTTATTGTTTTCTTTTGTGCCTTCCTTGAGGCTGGTTAATAGTTCATCTGCATTCCAGTTTTTTGCCTCGTCATCTTTGATATATCCGGATTTCGTATAATCAATGGTTAGGATCCATTCCTCATTGTCTTTGTCAGATATGATGAAACCAACCATTTCCGGGCAATCCCCATTTCCCATACTCTTCATGACTCGGCTGGCTTGGGGTTGGGGAATAAATTCATAATGCGCAGGAATCGTAATTTTGGCTTGATCCAGCAAATTGATTTGGGTAGGACCTACAATCTTCGCTTTCTCTGCTTCCTCCCAAGCGTCTTTCTGCTCTTGCTTAGCATTATTTTGTGATGCTCCAGCGATGCTGATAAAATTGAATAAACACATCATTACAAGAATACTACTTATATATTTCTTCATGTTATTACTCCTCACTTTGCTGATTAGATTTAATTTGATATACGCTGATTACAAGATCATTCTTTTTTTACTGCTACTGCACCAATCCTAGATATTGCCTACTTACTCTACTCCAATGCCCTTTTATAGAATAAATGGTTTTCAAATTTATTACCTCTAACAAAAGGTATAGACTCCCATATTTATTTAAAAATGGCAAAAAAAAAAGCCATCTCTCCCAATGGTGAAGATGGTAAGTAGTTTGCGATATGTACGAATAATTCTCTAGATTGAAGCGCGAAGGGTGTCAGTCAGTTTAAAACCTAAGCCACCCCTCGGCTCATATTAGCTTCATAAATTGACCAGTTGAAAATAGTTAAGTATTGCACTTATCAATGACGCTATACTGAATAATATAAAAAACATTTTAGTTGTTCCCGATAACTTTCTTTTTTCCCTTTTATGCTTGTAATCCAAAACGGGGTAATCATTTTGATGTTTTTGTTCTTCTTTCTGTATCTCCTTTTCAGTCGTTACAATTGATACATACATAAGTAATATATAAAATAAATATATCCAACTCCAGCCATTGTATAAACACCCACTAAGTACACTAGCTAATACTACCATCAATCCCAAATACTTAAGGGTATTAAGATTTATGATTTTTTTATAGCGCAGATATATCAATCCAGGGTATATGAGAATGACACTAAGCCATGTTATATTTGAAATATCCCTATAAAATAAGTGTATATTTTTATAATGAAATGCCACAGCAATGCTTTCCATAATACTCATTTCCATTCCTACCTTAGCTACGTTAACCTAATTTGTTATTTTTCACCCTTCTGCTGTTGTTCTTGATTAGAGGACAATAGCAGAAGGGTTGAGTTATATTTAAAATTGACTATTACCTTCTATTTGTCAAGTAACTCTTGACAAATCCTATTAGCAGACTATCTACTATAAGTCAGTTTCTAAATAACTCAAGCCTGACTCCATGGATTTCCAATACTTCTCGTCTTTAAAAATCGAGGATTACAACTATTAAGATGAATATAACAAACATTATTGCCCATGGTACAAGCTCTTTTTTTATTTTTTTTCTAAATTCATCAATTTGCTCTTCTGAAGTATTCAACTGCTCGAAACGTTCAAATTCTTTCAGCACCTCTAGGCTGTAAAGCGCAGCGTAGCAAAAAAATAAGAATAATATATACGGCTCCCAACTACTAATAGGGTTACCACCTATTATATATAGGTTTATCGCTAGTAGTATCATATTAATCCATTTAAATGTACAAAAACTTATACTTCTTTTTGTATAACGCAAACGAACCAACCAACTGTATGCTAATATAGATCCAATTACAGATGCACATTGTATTGCAAAATAAAGATAATCATTCATAGTTATAAATTCTCTTTTCGTCCAAAGATAATTTTTATTTATGCCCATGGGCTTTATTATAATTAATCTGATCAATTGCAGGTAAAAATATTGATGGTCCCATTGTGCTCAAACCAGATACATTACCTAAACCTTCAACATAAATTACGGTATCTTTTACCTTTACCAAGCAAATTGGATATTCTGACTACTTTATATAAGCATAACGGGAAAATCCAAGCCTCAACTACCCTTCTTACCCCTTTCCAATATCTATCATATTGTGCACTTGCAATATGATAGATATCTTTCTGGTTGCTTTTTTCACATACAATTGTTACCTTTTACTACAGGGAAAAGGTAACAATTACTCATGTGTATCTTCACCTTCGTCATCCTCCCCAGCAATATCAACAGTCAAAAAATCAGTAATCAGACAGCACACATCCCCCTTAGCATCCATTCCCCAAAAGGTTGGATAAACCCCATCGCCGAAACCGCTGGAAAAGGCCGCTATATTGCAATCAGAATCCGGAAGCACTACATTCGCCATAGAATAGGTGTGTACATAACTGTCATCCAAAGCCTTTTCCAAATCAGGCCACATTCCATCCTCAAAACCTTCCGCTAGCTTTTGAAGAGCCTTACAAGCACACTCGTCCATAAAGCCGCCTGTCCCACTGTCAACACCATAGCCAAAAAACTCATCATCCCCCAACGCTTCTGCCGCTTGCCCCGCAATAAGCGCAAGCTCAAAATGCACTGGCAGTTCCTTGGTGAAACGGATTTCTGCAAAAGCCACTCTTTTGTCGGTATCAATATGGTGTATGTACAATACTACAGGATAGCGGCTTGCCGCTACTGCTTTGGCAAAAGGTTGAGTTTCAAAAAGTATAAGCGGGTCATTTGCCACAATCTTACCTGTAGGAAGATAGATTTCACCCAAAGGCTGTTCTTTGATATATTCATCCCATTTACTATTTTTGAAAAACTCTACGGTATGACCGGTGCGTAATGCTTTCATTAATTCGAATTCAGTATCCATGATATTACCCCCACACTACCAGTATTTATTCTTCAATTTATCATATACTCCCATCAACTTCACTTTTCGCCACTATATTTTAACACCACATTGGTAACTACCCATTTCTCATCCTGATAAGCCAGGATAAATATGTAGCACTCGGTGTTCCCTTCCATTTCCTCGCTAAGAATCCCTAATGCAGATAACCCACTTTAGGCTCAATCTTCAATACATCATAAATACTGTTTGTTTTCAGTTCACCGTTATATTGCAACTCTACTTTAGTGACTACCCATTTATCCTCCTGATAGGCAATGCTAAATGTATAGTGTTTGGTATCCCGATATTTGGGTGAAACACATTGTTCAGCTGCTTCTTTACTGGAAAAATCCTCATAATAGTTGACTTTATAAATTTTTAGTATTCCAATATATGGCCTAATCAAAGAATCGTTCTTGCGAAGATCAACATCGTACTCGCCATTAAGTGTAAAGTGTACTCTGCGCCAAAATGGCGGTTTTAGCCAATCAGGTGGTTGTGGCCTATCTATTATAAAAATCATCTCATTATTCGTTTCATAGCTAACCAATGCCTTTTTGACTTCCTTGTCCACATAGCTCTTAAATGAAGCTATAACTTCCGACTCACTGGGCGCAGCAAACACTAGATTGGAGAATCCCAACAACAGGACTAATGTTAGCATTAACACTTTTTTCATTGGTACATCATCCTTCCGTTTTTTCTTTACCTTTACTAATCTGGGCAAATGTTTTATACAAAACTCCCTTTTGGATTTATCTTGCTCTACTCTAATGCCTCTTTTTATAGGATAAATCGTTTTAAAAGTCATTGCATCTAGCAAAAGGTATAGATTTCCAAATAGGGGGAGCAAGGGGACGGTTCCTTTGCTTCCGATATTGTATATGTCTTAACACTCGATATTACTATGATCTCTTATAGCATAAATTTCTCTAACGATCGTCGTTAAATATTTAAGTAATAAGAAACTGAGTCGTCACACACTGATCCCTTCAACTACCAAAGCTACCTTTGCCATACTTACTGTTAGGATAAGCTATCTTGGTAGTTATTACGTCCCCTAAAAGGTGTAGATTTGATGTCTTTCATTAAAAATTTCTTTCGGGAATGAACCGTCCCTTCCCTTTTTCTACTATAAGTCAATTTCGTAATAACTCAAGCCTGAACATCCCGCTCGTTTTGTCAACGGTTTATTGTTCACTTTATTTGATATAATAATTGTTTTATTTTATGTAAAATCCCAAAAAAGAAAAAGATAGTACACTTATTGAAAATGCATACCAATTTTTTTATGCAGATAGAGTTTCTTTTCTCGCTTTGTAAGGTCGATTGTTTTGTACCATACTCCAAATTACTCGGATTAAATGTCTACCTAATGAACGTAGTGACTGATTATAAGTTTTCCCTTCGTCTCGCTTCTTCTTATAATATAACTTTGATTCATCTACAATTCGGACGTGATGCCCTAATGCCGTCATCATAGCCATTTCTGCGCGTTTATTAACCTGACGAGGTGATTTTGTACCTTTGTATTTTCCAGAGCTATTATCGAGTGGTGCCATACCCAAATAGATGGCCAATCCAGCTTCAGAATCGAATCGCGACATAGTACCAATTTCACCACCTACTTCCGCGGCACAAACCACACCAAAACCCGGTATGCTAACTAGCAAAGTAGCTAAGGCTGATTCTTCTACTAACTTTTTCATCTGAGTCTCTAAACTATTTATTTTTCTCTTCAGTTCTAAAATACGCGTAGCATCTTCTGAAATCATCGGCCCAACCCAAGAAATTTCCGTTCCGAAAACAGCTAGGTTTTGCCATTTAACTAATTTTTCTGCCTTTGTTGCTCCTATTCCAGGAATACTTCTTATGGTGGTAGGTTTAAGCCTAGCTAACTGACGCAAGTCTGAGCGAAAGCTGAGAAAACGTAGAACATAAATGGCATCTACCTTTTTGATAGTATCGAGAAAGCCTGGGCAGACCGATTGCAAGTCTGCCTGCATACGATTCTGCAGAATGACCTTTTCGTTTACCAACTGTCGACGACGTCGGCTGAGTCGTTTCAATTGCATCTCGATTTCGCTGATAGTAGGTACTGGTTGTAATGATTCTTTGACTTGGTCCATAAATGGAGCCATTATCATGAGAGAAACAATCTGCTGCGCGTCAATACTGTCAGTCTTTGCTGGCGAAGCAAAAATTTCTTTAAATCGCGCCAGTTTTAAATTATTTACGTTTAGCAAAGAATATCCTCTGGCTTTGACCATTTGATCCAGAGGACGGGCGTAACCATTCGTTCCTTCCATGCCTACTACAACCGGTAGCTTTTGGCTACGAGCTTGCGCTGACACACGGGCAAAGAAATACTCAAATCCACGGATGTCATGAGTGATTTCAAATTGCTCTACGATCCCATTAGGGCCACCGATAGCAACAGCATGTTTGTGACAACCTACATCTACGCCAACTAATAGTTGTTGCATTTGCTTGTCCTCCCACATTTCGTTGTGCGCCACCCTTTTTGTTATCCAACATTACGTCTACTAACAGAGCCACTTCCCACAGGACGGCATCATCCCGGTCAACGTCACGGATAACAAAAAACGAGGGCGGCATTTCAGAGCTGAGTCAACTCACTTTCGCAAGCAACTAACCCCATGAGCCACACCCTCGTCTATTTTTTATTATATCACTTTGTTTCGGGAATGTGTCTCATAAATACTATGGTAGACCCCATGGGCCCTTCGGCAAGACAATACCACTGCTCCCACGTCTTACCTCTGGTAGACACCATGTAAATCCCTTGCTTCATTTTTGACTTTAGTTAGTTGGTCTGTGATTTTTCTGCCCACGTATATGCACACATCACTACTAATATATCAATTATACTTTCAACCAATTGTGGAACTCCATAAACACCACATAAAATAGCGATAATAAAATTAATCGATAAAAACACAATAGTTGCGATAATATACCGGCGCATATTAAAACTCCTCCTTCACTTCACTTGTTTTGTTTATAAAAACGGTAATTTTTTGCGCGTGCATCTTATCTCTAAGACATTGATCTCTAGAAACAATTCTTTTTTGTAAATAAATTTATTAACCGCTTTTAACATTCCCTTTCTTTACTCCAGGTGCTCTAATTTTTTTATCGTGTAGACTAACCTTCTTAGCCTACTTTCGGCAAGACACTACCGCCGTCCCCATATCTCATTTCAAAGAATAGCTTAATTTTTTTCAATAACTAAGACCTGCCCCCCACGAGCCTCCATGAGCTCTCCTCACTGTCCACCTTAATAACAGTCTTCATATCGCTAAAATATATCCTATTATTGGCAAGGACAAATTATATAAAAAATGAAGCATTATCGGAGCAAAAATATTTTGATATTTATTATACGACCAGATAAATACAATTGATAGTAAAAAGTAAGTTAGATTTATTTCTAAATGTGATAACATAAATAATAAAGATACTCCTATATAGGCTAATATTTCACCATATTTGGCCAAATAATTATACCATGCTAAACGAAATATTAGCTCTTCATTCAGGGGTGAAGCAAGACCTGCTAACCACCATAAAGATTGAGAAACTTCTCTGGGGGTTATTTCTACATGAATCCCAAGCAATGTTATGACCATATAATAAAATCCAACGCCACTTAGAAAATTAATAATCAATAACCTAAATGAATGACAAATAATAAGTTTATGTATTTGCTCTTTTACCCATTGGAATCTGAGCCATAAGTTAAGAGGTAATAATGTACTGAAATGAAAATAGATCAATTCAATTATCACTACTATATATGTTACTATAGCAACTCCTATTCCTTTGAGTTCATTGAGTTCAACGAATCCATGAATAACAACTCCAACAGCAATTATGATTCCAATAAGCGAAATGAATTGTCCTATAAAAAGAACAGTAAATAATTGAATTATTGAGTATTGTTTTTTAAAAAAACACTTATGCAAGTTATTATTAATCTCCAAATCACATTGCTGGAGCTGTTCCTTTAATAGTAAACCATTATCTAATCGATTAATTAAAATCTCCCATGGTGTAATAAGTAATTCAACCACTTTAGGTTTTAATATACGGCATATATTGAACAAATTCTGTGCATTTACATAATCACCAAGCATTATTGATGTCCTAGCTGTCCAGTAGTTAGCCATAAAATCGTGCGAGTCAATGACTAACGCTTGCTCAAAACTGTACTTTGCTTTTACAAAATCTTTTTGTTGATAAAAATACATTCCATTTTTCAACACTTTACCTAACTGAATAAACTTAATCATTAAACTCTCCTTGTCCTATTTAGGTATGCCAAACTAAACATATTCAATAAAACAAAAAATGCATTGCCATTTTGCATAAATTTTCTTCACCTGCAAGTATAGCATAATATTATCGCATTTATCTTAGCCCTTAGATCTATGATCTACAATTATGGGGATTCTTTTTCTTTTTCTTTCTCTTTTTCTTTCTCTTTTTCTTTCTCTTTTTCTTTCTCTTTTTCTTTCTCACGATATAGATATGCTTTATATGCGTAATTAAAACCCTTGAACCAAGGTAAGCCAGTAGCATCTGAGCTTGCGCTAATCACTCCACCCAAGGCCTCAGTAGGCTTTGGTAATTCTTGATTAACTACAGCACTTGTCAGAAGTTGAACAGGTGCCGTTATAACTACTATCGCTATAATTCCAGTAACTTTGTCTGTAATTGGAAGTGTAGTGTCTTTTACTATTGGAATTCCAGCAAGCACGGCGGCCATTGTTATTTTTATATTTGCTATATATTTAAAAACAGACTTTACGACGGTCGTCTTAACAGATGCAGGAATTGCCGCAATAGCTGCATCAATTATACCTTGCTTACCTTGATAATTTATCCTCACATCCAACGTTTGCTCCACCAGTGGAAAAGCATCACCATCCGTGCAATCTATGATAGTCTTCATATTACCAAAATGTATCTCATTCTCCATAGCAACGCCACCAGTTGGCGTAGTCATGAGGATTTGACTAGGAGCATTAAAGGCCACTTTTGTCTTAGAGTCAAAAGTTATTTCCTCTTTCGCCTCTAGTACGATACCTTTGTGGCTGGAGATTTTTACGCCTTTTTTATCGTCAAATAAGAAGCGAAGAAGCGAAGGGACGGTTCTTTTGCTTCTGATATTATTATGCCTTAACACCCAAATTGCCTATGTCTTCTCATCGTCTGAAGGCTCCAACGACCGTCGTTAAATATTTATGTAAGAAGTAACTCCTCCCCTACAGATCCCTCTAAACTATCGTCTTTTATCATCTTACTGATAGGATAATCCATTTTGTTAATCATTACCTCCCCTAAAAGGTGTAGATTTGATGTCTATCATTTAAAATTGCTTTCAGGATAAAAAAAAGACTACGCTTTTCCCATTCAGACAAAGAACTTAGCCTTTTACCTAAAGAAGCAAAGGAACCGTACCCTTGGTCTGACGTCAATGACAAAAAAGAAGCGTCCCTTCTGTCTCTCATCGGATTCACACTACCATTCCTCTCCCGAAGGACATAGATACCAAAATAAATTTTAAATATTACCCCAGAATGTACTTTATCAATACTGCAGCAACAAAGCATATCATTGTAATAAATGATCTTTTTTTTAAAATTAACCATTCAACAGTCCTTCCAATTCAAGACAAAGAAACAAAAAAGGCACCCTTTACAGAGTACCCTTCGTTCTATTTCCAATAAATCACCGCCTTGATGGCTCCCAGGACAATGCCTGCATAATAAATCGTATCGAGTCAGAAAATCCTTGTCGATAACTAACGGCCATACTCGCTGCTTCCCTTTCATTGTTTTTATCCGCTAGCCTACTTAGAATGAGGTGTAAATTCTGAGGGAGTGCTGCTCGAAGTTCCTCTTCATATTCTTTAGCCGCTATATTAGAATAATAATAGTCGTTTGATATTTGCTGTAGTGGTATGTTAAGACTAATATCCTCCATAGAATCCATTGCACTTTCAAAAAGGCTTTCTTTTTTCACGATAATCCTCTCCTTATTATAATGAACTCCTGCCATGTTTCTTATAGATTTTCCTTATCCATATTCCCCCTGTAATCATATTTTTGATAAGCCTTACGATCTCCACCATTCTTTTTCTCGATCGGGTTAGACTACATATGTAGCTTTCTAGTATGATGCCGTAGATTACATTTATTACTTTTTGAATATTTTTCTTCTTAGCAGGTTAGTACTCACATTGATATTTCTATTTTTCTAATCACGAATACCTTACTCTTTTAAAATTATTATACGGTGCATTCACCTTGATGTCAATGTTAAAATGAATTACTCGTGAATTCACCGTGGATGTATACTTAACTCATTCATATTGATAGAATAGTGATATCAATACACAAGGGGTTGATTCATCCAATGCCTTCAATCATTCCACCTTTTTCTTTACGTATACCAGAGAAATTATTAAACAAAATGAGAATTATCGCTGAGCGTAACAAGCGATCAACCAATAAAGAATTAGAATTTATTATTGAACAATACGTTTCTAGCTACGAAGATAAATACGGAAGCATTAAAGTAGAAGACTAGTCCCACACTTTAACAACTTCCGTATCAACCCTTGGGTAAGGCTATTAGCTTCCTCCTTACCCTCTTTACAGGAAAGACCAATTAATAAGTTAATCATTTACACCGACAGCGGGGACGCTTCTTTTTGTCATTATTTCAATGACAAAAAGAAGCGTCCCCAATTGTCTGATAGACTTACTTTCTAATTGTTATTGATTGTAAATTCATTACAAATGTTTAAATCCTCATGTGTAGAATAGGTGAAAGCCACAACATGTCTTGCGCTATTATATGACCCCCTGACTCCTAAAGAGTGTGTATAAAAAAGGCACGAGTCTGCATTTCCAAAATGCCGATTCTCACCTTTTCATTAACACCTTAGTAAATAATGCTGCCCCTCCACGCACTCCTACCCCTTATCTCATGGCTGGAGGCTATGCATTATGTGAGGATAAGAAGTTGACGCTTAAAAACGGAGTAGCGTCTATATCTAAAATAAAACATACTATTATTATTAGTACAGATACTATTAAGTCTAAGATAAGTCCAATTATAAAATTTACGGTCAAATTACGATAAAAAGACGGTCCTAAAAAATAGCCATTATCACATGTCATTCCCCAAGCTACAAATACAGCAATGGACTTGATCGGTATTAAATAGTACATATTAGGAATACCAGTTCCACACATTAACCAAATACATATAAAAAAATACCAGAACAAGAAACGTTTCCATCGTGTCTTGAATACTTTTTTTATTCGTTGTAACACCTTAATCAACCTTTCTCCTAATTTGCAGGAGTTTCTTTCTTAGGAAGCATGCCCCTAAAAGTCTCCTCCAAGTTAATCCAATCAAATTCATGTGAGATAAATGATTTTGCGCTTTCTGTTACCTTATCTAGATAATAACCAAATTTTATGATTCCATTTGCACCATAAGGAGCATTACTAAGACCACCGCTAATCACCTGCTTAATTGAATATGCACCTATAACCACCTGTGTAACATTATAAATCTGCTCGCCCCATAGCAGTTTCAAAGCATTCCACTCCCCATTTTCATTTCCACGTAATCCACCATGCACCCTTGTCAATCCTGCAACCATACTATTCACACCATCAGCATATACATATCCCCCCGCAACAGCGAAGGAAGCACAAGGGACTGCTGCAAGTCCACGTGAAATCATGGCTCCTGATACACCAATTCGAACCATCCCAAGTCCCAACTCCCTCTGAAAATAACCACCTCCAGCTTGTACACCACCCAAAAATACTTCTTTCCATTGTATATTATTCCACCATGTCGCTATAGCACCTTTGGCTGCCTTCCATAACTCACCGAAATCTATCGCCTTGCGGCCCGCAGCTTCTGGTTGACCCAATTTTTGTTCCGCCAACGAAAACTCCATCTCATCTGTGCACTCAATAATAGTTTTCATATCACTAAAATGCACTTCATTTTCCAATGAGATGCCGCCCATAGGTGTAGCTATACAAATTTGATTAGGAGAATTCATTATCACTTTTTGCTTAGAATCAATCACAATCTCATCTTGTGCCGACAGAACAATCCCTTTATGACTGGAGATTTTTACGCCTTCTTCATCGTCAAAGGTGAGTATCAGATCATTGCGGCCTGCGGTAAAGTAGATGCCGCCCGGTGCTAGTTTCATTTCTTGACCATATTCGGTACCAAGGTAGCGGGTACTCGGATCGCTTGTTTTTTTGCAGTCACCGCCGTTGGTTCTGGCACTGCCTGTGATGATGGCATTTTGCTCTTTGAGTCCCGGTATGTATAGGCTGGCTGTGGTCCCCAGCTGAGGCATGAGATACATCATGTCCGTAGTAGGCGGTACGAAGGGATACCAATAAGCAGTGTCTTGCTCTTGTTCCTGGTCTATGGCTAGGTGTAGCTTGATTTCTTGGTTTTGCAATTCCAGTACAGTGCCTTCTAGGCTGATTCCCTGGATTTTTTCATTGCGGATCGGATTTTGCCGTAATGTCATATATCTGACCAGCTTAGAACGATAGACCAGTATACCATCTTTCAGTTCAATAGTAACGGCGCCTACATATAGTTCATTACCCTGAAAGGTTACCTGATCGCCTATAGTAAGTTCATCATATGTCTCTACTTCATAATAGGCATATTCATTACAAATGAGACCAGGTTTATAATCTGATTCCACATCAGTATTAAAGGCAGCAATATCCTTGCCACTTAAATACCTAATATCATTAGGCAGTGATTTTGCGCCTCCAGATGGGTAGCCAAAAGAAAAAACCACCTCATCTAAAGTGACATTCGGCACCAAGACATCCTCCTGAAGGGAAGCTAAACGCCTTATGAACTGCCAGTCGGTTTCCTTGTACTGAATCAAAGGGCCATCAATTGTTACCGTTTCAGCCGTCAGTTCAAAGCTCTTTTCCGGATAACCTTCCATAATTTTGGCTACTATATCGCTATAGGCAAGACTGGTATCTTGGAATGAACGGCTTTTCTCTTCCCGATCTAACACCGATGATTCTGACAAAAAATCAACCGTAAGTATATATAATCCACCGCTAATGCTTACCTTTACATCTTTGAGACGGCCTTTAAACAACCAGCTTTTATTGCCATCATCTTCGGTATATACTTCGATCTTGTCATCTACTATTTCTTGCAGACCGATCTGGCTGGCATCGGATTCATTTACCAGCGCGCTTACGCGCAGTTCGGCATGCTGGTTGAAGGTTTTCTTGATAGAAAGGTCATATATTGTCTGAATTTCCCAGGGACTGATCATTTTTATTTTATCATAGGTTATGGCTGACATCTATGCTCACCGCCATTTTCTTGTTTTTTACCGTTAAAAGGGTTATCCTTTTTGCCCATCATTAAGTATTGTAATTGCTCCGCCGATCGTACAGCTAAGTACCGATTTAGCCAGCAATGCCGGATGACCTTTGAGGATTGTTGTATCCTTTGCGTCTTCCCATTTTGGCGCCAAAGCCAATACACACGCTTTTTTTATTTTGTCGCATTTGCCAAAAGGCAGTACATTACTATAAGGAACACAGTCGTGATCATTTAATACTGCCTTGTCATTGACATACATACCATGGCTTTTAGGCAGATTTAAATTACAAGTGGTGCCACCATTGCTGCATTTGACCTTAGCTCCTCTGACGACATATTTGGTATCCATTTTGGGTCAGCTCCTTTTCTTTAATCCAATTCTACCCGAACCATTTTTATCCCCCGCAAGTTCCGCCGTAACATACTTTCGGCAGCATCGAGACGGGCTATTATTATGTTTTCAAAATCGTGCTGTACTTTGAAAATCGCCTTACGACCTAGTAGAGATTGTTTGAGTACTAGCTTTCTAACATTCTTTTTATCAGGCGTCATGACACTTTGCTCTGATAGACAATCTACAGGCGCAAAGATCGGCAAATGATAGGTATTTACTAGACCTTTTTCGGAATTGGCAACAATGACTATCTTGTATTTCAGCTTTGGCACGTATAGGCCGAAGACTTCCTTGAGCTGGCTTGATACCAAGAATAGCTGCCTGTCTAATATATCTATGAACTCTGGATAATCTGTGCCATCAAGGCGAAAGACGGTTACATCTTCTATACGATCTGCTTCTTCAGGCGTAACATATCGCCTGTCAATTTGCTTTATTGCATCAGGAATGACTACCGCTTCCAAACACTCCGGATCTTGTTTGATGCGAAAATACTCCATGATTTTACTCCCTTTTTACATAATCTTAGAAACAACTGTTTACATTTCTTTGCACTCTGATGCTTCTTCATATAGCAGCATGATTTTATCTTTATAATCACCCATTAGGATTTTGAATTCCGGTACTTTGGACAAGGCTCTATATTCCGGTGTCTTAACAGCTTCATCAATTAGTAATTTCGTGCACAGCATTGCTACCTGATGATACTGCTCCGCCATATCTAGTTTGATTGCATTTAGCTGTCGAGTGCGGATTTTGTTTTTATATATGCTGGAATGGACAGCCTTTTCTAGTTGAGCCATCCGGGCCTGAAAGTACTGCCAGACAAAATCGATTTCAAAGCAGCCTGAACATTCTGTCCTGTCTAAATAGAATTTTTCATCATACATATCCATGCGATATTGAAAGCAATCCTCCAGAATGTTTGTTCTGAGAAAAGATATACAAAGATAGGCCGCAGGGCCTTTACATCCGACTTGTTGTTGCCTACTAGCTTGGTGGCATATTTGTCTGATAGCAGCTGATAAACTTTCTGTAATAGTTTCTTGGTTCTTAGGAAATTCTTGCTGCATAACTGGTACATCTTCTTCCAGCCAGTTTGCAGACTGTTGTTCTATAAATTTCTGCATCATGGCTGTATTTTCACTTTGTTCCCTTTAATATTAATATCTTTCTGTATGTTTATCTCGCTGCCGCCTTGTTTGAGACTAATTTCGTTTTTGCCGTTTACCAGTACCTTACTAGTTTTACTGGTTATTTCTATATCTTGATCCGCTTCCAGGATAATTTTTTTGTCACTCTTGATACTTACACCGCCTTCATCGGTAAGGGTCATCAAGAGATTGCCGTTGGCAATAATCTGAATACCACCGGGAGTTAGGATTACTTGTTTACCATATACTGTACTGATAATTTTGGTGTCAGGGTCTTCTCTTTTTCCTCGTTTGGAGGGGGTGAGGTTGACGGAGCTGGCTGCTACAGACTCTTCTTCTTTGACACTAGGAAAGTAGATTCTTACATTATCCCCTACCTCCGGCATGCAATACCAGCCGCTGCCATCTGGCGAGGAGTATACTGTGGTATAGGGGAAATACCAAGTTGAGCCGTCATCCCATTCGTCATCGATTTCAGTAATATGTACTTGTACTTGATCATTTGTTACTACTTTGATGATACCACGCAAGGAAATTCCCGCTATTTTGGTGTTATATAGATCGTCCTGCATCAACCCTTGCTGGGTGGTCAGGGTATAGGTGCTGTTGATAGCGCCTTTTTCCATTATGGTATGAATATTTTTAACATACCAAGTCAGTCCCAGGAAGGTTACTTTCTGTCCCAGCTGCAGCAGATCTAAGGATTGGGCGTCACAATAGGTAAAGTCATTTTCACTAAGGGCTACACCACTATTTTTGCGGCAGTTGCTGCTGGCTGTTGCATAAGCCGCCGTATCCCGCCAGACTCGATAGGAAGATACGTTAAACTCTGGCCCTGCTTTCTTATTATCGCTGCTTTCCTCCTCATTCTCTTCTTTCTGAGGCGGCATACCGAAATAGACTTTGGGACTATCAAATGTAATGTCTGGTATCAGTCCAATGTTAAAATCTGATGCAAAGCGTTTTAGAAATTGCCAATCTGTCTCTTGATACTGAATTAGCATACATTCAGTGATCGCTTCTTCATACTTTTCTTCAGCAGTCACTACGTCACCTTGGGCATTTGGCACATATTCACGAGCTAGAGAATTAATCCTGTCAAAGAGATAGCTATATGGCTCCCCATTACGCTGGAACGAGCGGTTGAGTTTCTTGACATCTAGTAGATAACTAAAGCTAATGGCCTCAATGTTTAAATGCTTCACATCTGCCATTGTCCACTGCTTTATACTCGTCACTACACCTTGGAAAAGAATGTTTTCCTTACCTGTATTGTCAATGTATTTTAGCGTTACTGGGGTATTCTGGTCGGTGGTTTGCACATAGTCTTTATTTTCTGTATTGGCGTCATCCTTTGGTAGTATACCGCTGATAAAAAGGGTAGCGTGTTCATTAATACCTTGGGTAATTTTCAGGTCTAATATATCTTTGAATTTATACTTGCTAAACACTAACTGGTACCAGTTAATGGCTTTGCCTTCAGAGGGCGCTGGCTTCTTTTTTTGATCTTCACTCATTATTTTAGCCCTCCTACTGCTGGGATCTCTTGCCCTGATTCCAATGTCTTAGGAGCGAATCGCACAGATTGCATGATTTGACGGGCTATGAGCCGCCAAGCCATATGTTCACTGTATGGGCAGTTAAAGACTATCATCACAATGTTATGATTCATTTCAACAAAGAACATTAGATTAAAGAGGGAGTCATCAAGAGTCGGACTTTTGAATTCAAAAAATCCTATGGTTTTTTCTTCGATTGTTTCCGCGCCTTCTTCCATGAACAGATAGGAGGGATTCAATTTTTGAAGGATTGACTTAATTCCCTCCTTCACTTCTGGGATGTGTTCATCCTCAATGTTATTAGGAATTAGGTTCAAGGTAATGTTAATACTGCCAGTTAAGTCCGTTTGGATAATCTGCGGGCGGTCACTAGAAGGGTATTTCATTGCCGCCAGTTCAGCGGGCATATCTACAAAGCTTGTGGGAATATGTAGTGTTAGCTTATCTTCGAAAAAGCTTACTTCGTGAAATTCATAGTGTTCATCGTTAATGGTTACACCTTCATAAATATTTTGGCTGCTCCATTCTTCCTGCTCCTCGACCTGATTGATCATATAACGAATTTCTTCGTCCATGTGTTCATTAGGCATGGGTTTACCTCCTCACTTTTGTGGTCCTGTATAACGTCTCTTTAATAACCAAGTTTATACACTAGAGAAATTTAGCTTTACATATATTTTTTTGTCTTTCTTTTTATTACTTATTTAAAATTAAGCTTAACCTCTACCTTTTTCTGTTCTGCCAAGGCATTTAGGTCATCTCTGTATTCTTTCGTAAGTTTAATGACTTCTTGTTGTCTTTTCATAATGTTATTGAACTGTTCTTTAGAAGGGTTCTTTAAGTTCATGAATTTATTCAGGTCATTTAAGGTCTCTACGGTAATATCCATTACCTTGATGTTTTTATCATGAATATCCTGTACTTCCTTGGTTTTTGGTTTGTAGTTCTTTTGTTTATCGGCAATGGCTGTCAATTTTTGCGCTCCATCGCTGATGATTTTTTGTGCCTCTTCTTTACTGGAAGCACTGCTTGCATTTCCCATAAAATCTAAGGAAAAGTCCTGGGCTTCTTTTTCGACACTACTTTCAAAAGTCATATAGGCTTCTAGGTCACTTTTGACTGGATCGCCAAAACATCCTGTACAGATAACTAGTAATGCTATTGCTAATATTGCTATTAATTTTTTCTTCATTTCTTTCTGCCTCCGTTTGTGCTAAATTCTCTAGTCTATAAACTTGGTTATATTCACTCTTGCTATTCTTGTTCTGGCTGAAGATCGTTACCTATAATTGGAACAATTTCTGTTCTCTTATTTCTGTCTATCTTTTTTAGCAAAGACGTTGCTTTTATGGCTCGAATACTCATATACAACATAAGAAAGGCCAACAATACATTGCTACCCCCATAATCAGTTACTTTAAGCATGTTTAATGCCGTCACTAATAGACTCGCCACTGATATTAACATTAACGCAACAGCACAAATTCTGCTCTTATATTTCTGCAATAGAAAACCAAGCAATAGGTATACCATGCAATCTGCAATCATACCATAGGCTTGTAAAATTATGGCACCTAATACAAACTGCAATGCCGCCAAAACATAACACCCTTTGGCGGTTTCCTTAATAACCAAAACGGCATCTTCATAAGTTTCGATTTTAGATTGCAACGCCCCGCTGCCATACGTTTTTTTCGTATGTAAAAAGGCTCCTTTAGAAGAGTAATATATTGAGATGAGTCCTGGAATAATCGTAGCAATGGTAATTGTAAAAAATCCAATTTTCACTAAAGTAGAAAGTTTATTAAAATTTTTATGAAAAATATCAAAATAAGAACCATACATCCAAAACAGAGCAATGCCTAAAAAAAATGCCCCCAACATGATAAAGCCCTTATTTCGTAATTTTTTCGCTTGTTCTTCCATTCTTTTCTCCTTTTAATTTGAATCAGTTATATATTAATCCACTAGTATCTTACGCCCACCGTTTCTTCCTGTTGTGGTTGCCATATCTTTGCCTAGGCGAATGTCACTTAGGATTTTAGCTAGGTGGCGGTGAATGTCTTGGTTGGTACTGTCTTTGGCGATGATGCCTAACCTTGCAGAGGTATAGGCGGTGATCAAGCTGCGCGCCACAGGTTCGCCCTGTGCACATTGACTGATAAAGGCATAGTCAAAAGAATGCACGGGACGTCCCGCTAGGGCTTCGGTGGCAAAACGTCGAGTCAGTATAGGGGAAAGCGTGCTTTCATAGGGTGCGGCACAAGGTACGCTTATGATGTTAATGGTATCGTATTCGGTAGAATAGTCCGTAAAGTCCTGATATTCATCCCGCAGCCTGGCACCTAGTTTTAGTTTGAATCGACACAATTCCAATTCATTTTCGGTGACTTTTAGGCTGGGAGTGATGAGGATATCCCCGCTAGATAGGATATAGTCACCGTTCTCTTTTTCTTTAGTAAAGTTAACTTTGACCAGCATATCTTGTCCGGTAGCCGTATAGGGTACAGAGGCAGTCTGGCTTAGGTTATAGAGTTTGCCCTGGTGGCGAACCAGGCCGGGGGCTATGTTGATGGTCTCACTATTGACCTGCAGAGTGCAACCTGCCAGAAGCCCATCGCTGTAGTGGCTGTAGAGGATATTTATATAATCTCGGGGATAGTCCCGCAGTTCGTTGAGCATGTCATTTTTCAACACCCGTCCAGGGGTGAATTTTGGGAATTTATCTAGAAACATGTTGTATATACTCCTTAAGGCTTTATTTCAATCCGTCAAAGAAATTAGTCTCCCACTGGTCATTCTCAAAGGTAAAGAGTTCTTCTCTTCCTAAGTGCAGGCTGCCATTTTGTCTAAGTACGGGTACGACTGCAAACCCCCAGTGGCTTTCTTTGGGCCAGACGAAGAATTTGACTTCGTTTTCGATAATGTTGTCGGTTTCATCTTGAATGATGGTGTTGTTGTATTGCTGTGCAATTTCTTCGTAGGTCACTTGCTTAAAATCGTTATGCTGATTTTCATAGACATAGGTAAAACGCTCCTGACCTGTTAAATCTTTAAGCTGCAGTTTTAAGGTCACACCTTCTACAAAACGTGAGATATGCCCGCCGATATTGTGGTCACCGCATCGGGAGATAAGAACTTTTTCTTCGCCAGTATGAGTATCAGCGGTGATGATATAAGGCAGAGCTGCTGGTCGGTGGCTCATGGTAACTTCGGCATAGCCGCCTTTTTTGGCTTTAAGATATTTGATAGCACCTCTTAGGCAGGAGAGCTTGAGTTCCTGGCCGTAGGTTCCTTCCTGTCCGCCAAATTCAATGATCCGTCCGGGGATGAATTCCTTGAGAGCGTCTTTAAATAGCCCAATTTTACAGGATTGACCCGTCAGCTTTATGACGCTGTAGTCCAGTAGTAGACCTTGGTTATATGGTTCTTCAACAAATTTGCGGACGATTTCATAGATATCCGCCTTGAGAATAAGGTTAATGTCTTTGGCGGTAAAGTTAATGAGGGGAATGTCCCGCACGGTTTTCAGTGTAGCATCCTCTCTGATGGACATGCGCCAGCGGCCGGTGTTTATGACTTTATCGTATTTATGATTAAAGGTAAGACCCTGACTATCTAGGACAACCCTCTGAAAACTCTGTCCAGCAAACATGTCGGTTTTGATTTGCTCTGCTAATTGAAACAAGAAATAGAAATTATTTTTTACTTTAAAATATTCTTTGGGACTGCCGCTTTCGTAGTGTTTAAAGCGGGTGGGAATGAGCTCTTCCGCCTCTTCATAGGCTTCATCCAGTTCCGCATACACCGCCGTTATGCCTTCTCGGTCTACCCGGCGGTAAAGATCCGTATCAAAGGCATCTAGAATTTCCTGCACTTTGGCGCCGTTAGTTTCTGACAGATGTTCTGCGATGGCGATTTTGATAAGCTGCATGATGCGAAAAGTCAGGTTATTGCCGCCAAAGTCGGTATCACCATTTTCATAGGTGGTTTCAATATCAATTTTATAGGATACTCTGCGGCTCTCTATGCTAAATAGACAAGAGGATAGGTCGGTAGTTCCGCCCCCGCAGTCTATTACCAGAGCTTGGTGCTCTTCTTTGTCGATATGCCTTCCCGGATTTTTCTCGATAAAGTTAGAGATGGTATTAAAGAGTACCGCTGCCCCCTCATCTAGCATGTTTTCCGTTTCTAGCTGCCAAGGAGAGAGAATTTCTCCAAACAAGGCCAAAAAGCGTTGTTTTTCTTTAACTGGCGATGATAAGTGCAGGGTTTTGAAACGGCATTTGAACCGCTGTTCGGCAATGGCGATGACGTATTCTAAGAAGGATTTGATAATTTCTTTGCGTTTTTTATAGATACGCCTACCCGTTAGGTCTATGAGTTCTTCCTGACGTTCATAGTCACGAATCCAGCGTTTGACATCGAAAAATACGCAGAAGCCTTCATGAATATAGTTGGTATGTGCCAGTTTTACAGCCTCATGTCCAAAGATATATTCTACTTCCCCTTCATTTGCATCAGGGATATTCCATATCCCGGCTACTGTGGGAATGAGAGGCGTGAGAACTTCCCCCGTTTCTGTCTGGTGAAAGACTTCTACGAGGTTGATTTCTTCCGGCTTTAAAAAGTTTTCTTCTGCACCACTTTTGTCAATGCTGTTATAGAGTTCACGGTCAAGATAGAGTCCGGCGGTAGTATTGGCTGTGCCAAAGTCAATGGCTAAGGTCTGGGCGGTTTCGATAGGTTGCTTGATGGAAAAATTCAATAGGGGCAGTTTATAGCATTTGAGATTTTTGGGCAGGGGGACATTTTCATCTTGGTAAATGTTAAAGAGAAGCTCTGATTCTACTTTGCCAAAATAGAGCAGACTGTAGTGTTTATGTTTTGACTCCCGGGCTGGCAAGTTCCCTTTACGGGTAAGGTAAAAACGCCCTGGAATATTCGGGTCAGCAATCAAGTTAAAAACGGCGCAGAGTTCCTTGGCACCACTGACCAATAGTACATTACACTCTTCCAAGAGACCAGGAGCTGTAATGACATAACGATCATATTTATCCGTATCCAGACCTTCATAAATGACGATGCGAGAAGGGTTTTTGATCGCTTTTTTATCGTCGAGGTACTTGTCAATCCTTCCGGCTACTTGTTCTAGCCGTTCCTGTCCGCCAGGTACATAGTCGGTGATGAGTAGGTGCTCGTTCAGACCTCGATAGCGCATGATGAGTTCCACCAGTTCATACCGTTCCAGGCTGCCGAGCATGCTTTCCACCAGTTTTTCTTTAATACAGATTTCACGTAATTGATGGGTAGTCATCAGTTCCAGCTCTTTGCGAACATATTGTTTGGCTGGTGGTGTATCTATCTGATTGTTCTTATATAATTTATAGGTATAACTTGCCATATTTTTCTCACCCTTCGTTAGTAAATCACAATGTTGTCAATCTCCATGGTTTGATCTGCGCCAATGATACCAAAATGTTTTTCCCAATAGAGGCGAAAAGCAAAACCTAGCGGCAAAAAGAAGGCCAACAGGGTATCGATTTTTCGCCGAGTTATGGCAGTCTCTGTTGTTCCCAGGTATATGAGTACCTCAGGGGTATCTTCACTCCGGTAGTAAATGATGCCATTTACGAAGATCTGTCGTACCACCTGTTTGAAAAGGTGTACGGAAGCACTGGTACGGTACAGGGAAATCAGACCGCTGAGAAGGATGTGCCGTTCATCAACGTTAAAGACGTTCAGACTTTCTTTGACGCGCTGTCCGAACGCACTATTTTCTATATCGTTAAGGATAAACTTCCCATAATATTCACGTTTGCAAAGGCCTTGGTGACAGTCAATAAAGAGTAAATAATGAGTAATAATATCAAAGAACACAGCCTGAATCTCTTCATGACCCGTAAAATTGATATCGAGAAATTTCTTGAAAATATCGCAAAAGCGGTAATAGGGATTGATTTCTACCGTTGGTTCTGCCTCCAGAGAAACGGTATTCAAATCTTCAAAGGCCATTTCCATATACGGGCTGCAGCTTTTACTATGGACAAAGGTTATGGTTTCCGGTTCTATATCTTGGCGAGTGGCTTTAATTGCCATATCCCAAATATAGTTCATAGTAAAACTCCCTCGCACTTGTAGTCCGGATAGTACAGTTGTACTTCGGATACAAGAAAACTCATCCGATCTGAAATAAATAAGCTGTCCCTGTCAGTGGTAGTAAAGTTGAGAATCAGCCGGTGTTGGCAGTCCGCACGGCGTATTTCATCCTGTATAAAGCAATTCATTTCATAGCTTGCCACATTCTCTATTTCCTGACTGCAAGGCTGAATGGCAATATGGGAAAGACTAAAGTTAGCTGCAGCGGCAAAGGAACCAATGAGCCGTCTAAGCTCGGCCTCCGTACGTATCACCCGTAGGCTTTTTTGTGCCAGAATATCGCTAAATGCCTGCCGTTTAGCATTGGATACCAATGGATAGGTATACACGTCTGTTTTTCCGCCTGTCGGATGAATAATCCGCATGATATCCCATACATCTTTTAATTCGGTTGGCGCTACAATCACTAGCGCCTGCTTGGTGCGACGGACATAGCTAATATTTTTGTTTTGAAAAGCTGCTAGATAGCCATGTTCTATACCGATTCCCTCTAGAGGCACCATATGTTCAAAATTGATTTTATCCTCACAAGGCAAGGGAAAACCCGTACTTTTGAGTTTCAGCAACTCTACATTCCACAAGGGCACCATGTCGTAGTGTACATATTGTCCGTATTCCCCAAAATCGACTTGAATCTGTGTAACCGTTTCGTCATTTTCTAGCGGACGCTGGCAACTTTCCATCAGGACTTCGGCAAAGCGAAAGGCATAAGGATTGTTGATGGTTCTCCAAGGTATATTGTTATTTAGAAAGGTTTCATACAGTTCATTGATTTGGTTTAGATATCTTTTGTCTTCCCGCAAGATAAACTCCGCCGTAATACTGCCTAGGTTGGTAACAATGGTACCGTGAAAAATCCTGCCGCCGTTTATGATGGAAGCAAGCATCCTGTAATCACAGCTAAAAAATACTTGGAGCAGGGGCTCCGCTATTGCATCAACTACAATAGCGGTCAGATTAACCTGTTTTTCTTCTAAATCCCCTACCTGCATTGGCCGCAGAAAATAATGCACCGGATCAAGGTTCTGCCGTGAAACTACAGTGGTATACACATCATAAGAATCAGATACTCCCGACATTTCCGAAAAGACCCGATCTTCTAGTTGCTGATACATCGTTTCACTGTGTTCATAAAGATTGAGAAATACATCATTTAAAACGTCTTTCAAGAGCAGCCTATCTTCCAGATTACTCATTTGATTCAGTTTGGCGGCAATTTGCTCTTTCACGATAGTTCTCCTCTCCTCTGGTTATACTTTGCCATTCGACAGCTTGGTCAACAATTTCAGTTTTTCATTTACTTTATTTACTTCATCTTTTAGTCCAAGCCTTTGATAAATATCACTGGCCAAAATATACAGGTATTTCGCTTGCACGTATTCTCCATTGGGCACTCGGCTATCCGCTTCGGCTACATAGGCAGCTGCCTTATTTTTTTGCTGCTCAGCCGCTGTCACTTTCACATCAAGCAGATCAATTTTTTTCTGAATACTGGCCGCTTCCCCAGTAAGTCCAGCCAAGCCGTAAAGCTGCTGGGCCGTAGCATAACTAAATCTTGCTTCGTCCAGTAGCGCCTGAGCTGCTTTCAGATCGCCTTCTTTTTCCGCTTCCACTGCGCGATGCTGCAGGTCTATTTTTTCCAGGTTTTTCTTCCGATCATTAACCGTATCAATTTTCTTTTGTACTAGCACGGTTTTTTCTTTTTTTCCGCCTTCGTTGTACAGTCCCATTGCCAAGCCATACATATCGATTGCCCCGGCCAAATCCCCTTGCTCATTCGCTAGTTGATCTCCGTCTCTTTCATACTTACTGGCCTCCGTTATCAAGTTATTTAGTAAGGCAGCCTTCTCTGACGCAGTCATACGGTCTTCAATCGCACTAATTTTCTTTTGCACACCTGGAACCTTATCCGATTTGCCGCTTTGGTCATACATGCCTTCAGCAATACTGAGCATGCTAATAGCACCTTGATAGTCACCTTTTTGCGCCAGTCTGTCCCCCTGCTGCTCATAGGTAGCCGCTTCCTGTGCCATGGACTTTTTGCCTTCTTCTATCGCCTTCTGCCCTTCTTCTATTACTTTCTTACCCTCTTCTACCATTTGGGCATCGATTTTGGCCAGTTTTTCCGCTGCTTCTTTTCGCCCGTCATTATAAAAAATCCGGGTGGAGATGACTTTTGCTTCCAGATAGGCTTTGCGAGCTCTTTCATAATCTTTGCGTTCCAGCTTTTGATCCCCGCTCTGCAGTAAATCCGTAATATCCATATAATCACCCGTCAGACGCTGCTGCTTGAGTATATAACTTTGTCCAAGTTGATCGGCGGAATAAGATGCTTCTAATGCTGCCCTATATAAATCCGCAGCTTTCGCTAGGTCCTTTTGCTGCAACGCCATATCGGCCGCCATAATTAAACCCGTCGTTTTATACCATTTTTCTATATCTTTTTGCTCATTTCCCAATTTTAATTGCTGGGCAAGATCCAGCGCTGCCTTGTATTCCTCGGTCGCCCTGGAATAATTTCCTTCCCCGCACAAAATTTGAGCCTGACTGACATGTGCCCCCATAGCTGCTATCTGATCATTTCTATTACCCTGACTAATGTGCATATAGATTAAGAGGCCGATCAGGATAATCAAGATGGGAATGGACGCAATCAGAATTTTTTTAATCAGCGCTTTGCGTTTACCCGGATCAATATATACCTTATCGACAAAGATAGTCGCCAAAGTATAATTCTCCAGATTTTCTGGCTGTCGCGCCATTAGCAAATCTTCTACATTATCCAATGCTTCTTGAGGTTCTTTGGTGTCGCGGATGGCATCCGCCATTTCCCCCTCATCCACGTTTTCCCAAATTCCTCTTGTGAGCAAGGTAAGGGTATCTCCATCTGCTAGCCGAATTTGGGACGATACTTCGGGATTAAAGTCCTTGGGCTGTCCTAGATAACAATATAGGTTATGCCGTTCCAGATGGGCAGATATTTTATCTACCGGGAGGTTTCCTGCTTCCATGAGTTCCTTGGTTAATGACTGATCCATACTCTTATGAATGAGCGTACCTTCCCTGTAAAGATTCAACCTGGTATTTCCCACCAAACCATATACTATGCTGGCATAGTCCGTAACAACTACCGTAATAGAAGCCTTTAAGCGCATCCCCTTACTATGCTGTAATAACTCCTGATTGGTTTCTTTCAGCCAAGTCTTTATATCGTTTTTTTTCATGGATGGTTTATCGGTAAATTGCCTTATCACACTAGTAACTGCCATTTTAGCGCTGTCCAGCTCTAGGTCATCATCAATTCCATCGGCAATGGCATAGCAAGCAAAATCGTCTAATTCTACAAAGGCAAAATAGTCTTTATTTTGTAGGAAACTGCCTCCTTCGGATAGAAAGGCTGTCCTAAAGTTAGCATTGATTTTTCTCATGAATACAGTTCCTCCGCACTTTATCTTCCGGTATACCTTATTACAAATAAGCTGGCATTTTCTTTGTGCCCAGCAGGTTTTTCATTAAACTTTTCGATTATTTTCTCCGCTATTTTTTTACAGGAATAGGAGCTTGCCAAATTATCTTCTAGTTCTACCCAGGAAAGACAATTGTACAGCCCCTGATTCATGACTACGATGATATCACCATGTATAAGTTTGATACCGTCGGCACCCATTTCCACGTTTTTAAAAGCATCACGACCGATATAGTTACTTCGGCGTTTTGTTTGACTAATCGCCAGTGCCTGCTCTCTATCTAAAAGTCCTTGGGCAAACCCTTTGGCTGCCGCGGTTTGCATTGTTTGCCCCTCATTTACGGCAATCAATTCCCTCTTTCTAAGCACAGCAATTTTGACATCGCCTACTGCCGCATAGTAAAGATAACCTTTGCTGACAAGGACAGCGGCCACTACCGCACCGCCCTTATTGCCTTGCAGATATTCCAATACCCTTTTATTACTGCGATTACATGCTTGTGTAAAAAAATATTGAATATTGCCAGTAACATCGCAGGCAGTAAAAATTTCTATACAGGTTTCTACCGTCACCTGTGCTGCCATTTTCCCTGCTCGCCCTTTTCCCATACCATCAGCCAGTACAGCCAAAGTCCCCCAGGCAGTTTCTACTACACCGGCAGCATCTTCCTGGGTTTCTTTTGTACCCATAGCACATTCTTCGGCAATCTCAAGAGTAGAACCATTCGTAAACTTATTCCGCCAATAGCGCTGGCAGAGTAGTACTAGGAGTAGCAATATAGGTACGATAGCAAATAATCCATATTGATCATACAGACTTGTCCATTCCATCTTTTACGCCTCTTGTTCCTCTTTCTTATCTTTCCATTCAAAATGTTCCCCGCAAAATGGAATAAATAAAAATTTACTCTTGCCTAATTCGATGATATCGTAAGCCACCAATTCTTGAGGCACATAAACCGCATCGCCATTTAAATAAGCAAGACCAGAAGATTCACCCGGCAGCAGCACCGCGTTACGTTTCTTGGGGTCATAGACTAATATCGCATGATTCCGGCGGGAAACGGTATTATCGCCCAGTAATTGGATATCCATATCATCGCCACGGCCAATAAAGTTTTTGCCTGTATGAATCTTGTAATCCAAGCCCCGCTGCGCCCCCTCAATACATACCAGCCAGCCACAAACAGGCTCAATTTCTTCATAATATAAATCCTCTTCTACTTCCGCATCTTTTATCTGTGTATTTTGTTTGGCCTTGGTAGCGGTTTCGAGATTACAGTAAGGACAAACCGTTCCATACCGCCTGGCACTAAACATATGTCCATTTTGGCATCTAATGAGACTCAATCTATCTTCACTCCCTATGGTTGCGTATTTTTTGGGAAACACGCTCTTCTATTTGATCATCAAACGTGTATTGGCAATATAGATAATATCACCTGACGTCAACTTGCACGGCCGATTGCTGGTAATCCGGTAACGCATCTGGTCACCTGTTTTTTTGAGGCTTACACTACTTGGTACATGTAGCCCTTCTAAATACCAGTTGTTGGCAGCGAAATTAAGAACGGCATGTTCATCATAAATTAAAGCGTCATACGTACTTTCACTTAAGTCTATATCAACGTCCTTATTCTTTTTGTTTTTACCAATCAATAAGGATACTTTTCCTTGAATTTCCCACTGTTTGATTACATTTCCGCTATCATTAATCATAAGGATAGCATTGATATTATTATTGCACGCAGCAATTGGCTGGCAGCATCTTCTCCAGAATTTTGCAGAATAATACAAGGCAATGGCGGCAAATGCACCTATTGCAATATATTTATTGGTCATGTCCTGATTAAGATACTGATATATAAAGATACATAGAACAACTGCCAAAAGGGAAATGATCCCGTCCAATGACTGCAGGTATTTTCTTGGTAACAAGATTTGCTCTGCAGGTAAATCGAATACTTCTATCCCGTTTTTCTTTCTCAAAAAACCAACCCCATTATTTCTTTTTCGGCTTGAAAAAGCCTTCGAAAATATGTGATGTATCTAAAGGGCTTTTTTTCTTTCCCTGGCTTGTACCTGCAAAGTTTTGGTTTCTCTCCCCTGTTTTAGGATCATAACCAAAAAAATGTTCAAATCGCCTGCCCACATCACCCATATTAAATGTCTCCGTAGAATAGTTAGGCTGCTTTGGCCTTGGTTTTCCACGCTCTTGAAAGCTCTCATTAGCACCTGCTGTATGCAGTGTCGCATCGTATTGTTCCCGCGCCTCTTGATCTCCCAGTGTCCCATAGGCTTCGGTAATTTCTTTAAATTTAGACTCAGCATCCTTATTGCCGGGATTTAAATCTGGATGATATTGTTTCGACAATCTGCGGTAACTTTTTTTGATTTCTTCCTGACTCGATTCTCGCCTTACCGCCAGGATGTCATAGTAATTTTTCATTTTGAAATTCCTTTATGGAAGTTTAAATATTTTTTTAAGAAGGGGGACGATGCCCCCTTCCTATTGGTTATGCGTTATAACCGCCCTCGATTTTTATATCAGGTAACTTATCTTTTTTCTGTTTAAGAATTAACTCAAATGTGCCTGTACCTTCGACATGGCCATAATCTTCTGTATAATCCACTACAAATGCGTTAGGGAAGCTAAACTTTCTAACCATTTGGTCGGCAGCGATTACTTCCACTGTTAACTTGCGGTAGCAATCCGCCTTTTCGGCAGGAACTAAAGACCAGGTAGCAATCTTCATAGTATCATCAGCATTGCCACCATCAACGGCCGCCAAAATCTTTCCACTAATCGTAATCGTCGCTCCTAAATCAGTAGATCGCGCATTAGAATCAATGGGTATATCTGTTTTAAACTGTACTGTTTTAATACTAGCCTTTGGTAAATCAATTGTTTCATTTCCTTCAATTTTTACGTTAAAGCCCATTCCTATCAATCCTTTCCAGCAAAATTATTTTAATCTACGCTGAGTAACCACCCTCAACCTTAACATCCGGCATTTTGTCTTTCTTTTGCTTCATGTGAAGGTAAAAGGTTCCTACTCCGTCTTCATGGCCGTAGTCTTCTGTGTAATCGACTACAAATGCATTGGGGAAGGAGACTTTTCTTACTACCTGATCGGCAGCAATCATCTCAACGGTAAGTTTCCGGTAACAATCTGCTTTCTCAGCCGGCACTACCGACCAAGTTGCAATTTTCATTGTTCCATCTGCCTCTTCGCCGCCCACCGCTGCCAATATTTTACCTGTCACAATAATAGATGTCCCCAAGTCGGTAGACCTCGCGTTAGAGTCATTAGGAGTGTCTGTTAAAAACTTAACGGTTTCAATACTTTTAACTCCTAATTCAATGTTTTCCTGTCCTTCAATTTTGAGTCTAAATCCCATAAGGATGCCTCCTGTTTTTTAGATTAGGTATTATAATTCGGCCTCAAAACCATATGTTTGAGACCGGATACCTCAAACTTGCTTTTTATTGTGCAGTTATGCTTTGCCTGCTACAGTTTTGGTAATTTGTACTTCTAGATTTTTTATATTGCCATTGAAAGTAAGATCAATGTTACAAAGTCCACTTTTATCATCTATGGCATAATTAATATCATCGCCCTCTTGAATAATCGAGTTGATATATCCGCGGGTAGATAGCCATGCACTTTTTTGACTGTTTGGATTTTTGCTGAAGAAATGTACAATATTGTCTTGTTTAAAATCATTACTGTTAAAACGAAGAATTCTTTCAATGTAGGTGCTGACAGTTGTCTTATAGACCGAATCAAAGTCATCTCCATCACTTGCAAGGCTCCTGGCTTTATATACCGTAATTTTTTTAATATCTTTTCCCTGTACTTGGGCGTTTTCTGAAGAAAATATGAAACCGAAGTTCCTTCTGTTTATGGCATTTTTAATATTATTTGTAAATCCAGAGATTTCTTTGGCCAGTGTAGTCGTAACCCTAAGGGCATTATCAGCAGATTCAAGGTCAAAGCGCACACCTGGATAGGATTTATTAACGCTTTTAAAGGATGACCGTAAGAAGTCAGGGCATTGGCACGCTGCAGTAAGGCCGGCAGCCACATAAGAACTTCCAATATACACGCCTTCAATCCAAAGCTTCATAATGTTTTCTTTTTCTTTGGATAGCTCAGCCGCACCAAGATCATTAACGGTCATCTTATTGTCAAGAACAACTCCTGATTTGTCTTTCGGTATAATGGTGAAATTCGGTACACAAGGAATGGCGTATTCACTATAATCCTTGCGCATCAGAGTTGAGCACTTATCAATAAATCGATCGATTCCTGCGGTGGCAACATAATTAAAGGTGGTTTCTTCCCGACACTCAAAGCTGAAGAAAGTTTGAATTTTATAGTCTTTTACTGCGTTTAGCAGCATTACCAATGATTCCATGGTATTGACTTCTTGGCGGTCATTATTATTGTCATTTCCTTTGAACCGTTCTCTGCTTAACCGAGTTTTAGCAGCAACTTCCATACTTACCGAAGGTACAATAGCAAACCAGATGGTATTCGTGAAATCATTTTTTGCATTTACAGTATTCAAAAAGGTGTCTAGACGAGGAAGGTTATTGCTTTTCACCGTCATATCCAATTTTGCATTGGTTACCAGCAAACTAGGCTGCATCCCCTTGTTTTTCACGGCATATTGTTCGAAGAACATTTTGACCCCGATAATCTTTTCTACAAGAGGTTTAACTGTTTTAATAAAATCATCTTTTGCATTCTTATAAAATTCTAGATACGTATTATAATTTTGTACTTCTGTTGGTACATCAACTTCACTTTGAATTGTGGAAGGCAGTGGGCAGAACGTTCTGACCACTAAGCTTTTCACATAACTTGAAGGTCCTTCAGTGATCGCCTCATAATCTTCTTCAAATGCTGTAATTAGTCCGATATTGGCTTTATCATCCAATACCGCCAAAGCCGTACTTTCGCTTTTCGGAGCTTCAATGATTTTGAGCTCACCATTGTCTCCCATACTGAGCACACCAATTTGCAGTGGCTCATTGCTGCCTTTGCCATCACCGGCACCTAATAATAATCGTGTTTTTATATCTTCGATTGCTAGAGGCAGCATAGCCATAACATTGTTGTAATTTGCACTGGCTTCTTCAAACATATAGTTTAATTTGTCACCCATATCCAGCTTTTTGGGATCGCCATCATCTAATGCCTCATATTGATTGTACTGATAGTTAATTTCTTTTCTAGATTGACGAATATCATCCATCACCTTTTTAGGTGAAATCATATCTAACAGGTTTTCAAATTTGAAGTCCACATTTGGAGTTCCTTGTGCACTTTTTGCATCAATCAGAGTCATCAGCATTTTTAGGAAATCATTTTGTTTGGTAATAGGAATTTCAGTAATGCAATTGTCGGGAATATTCTCTGGTTTCTTCAATGTGTACAGCACTTTCTGATTGGCTGCATTGTAAAAAGAATAAATGACTGGTGAAAACTTATCCAAAAATTCATCAAAACTCTTGACTAGTAGTGTCTCATTTATTTCTTTGATTTTCTCATCACTCAGGCTCTCTAAACCTTTCGTATCACCAATCACGGTGATAAGATCCAGTTTTTCTGGATTAATTTCCTCAAATAAGATGGTTCGATTTGTCTGTTCAATTGTTTCCATTTTGCTAGTCCTCTCTCTCAGCAGTTTTTATTTTATCCGATGACTAACCGCTCTTAGAATCCCATCTTCAAGTAGGAATTCAGAGCGGCAAGGCCCCTGGATAAGTGGGACTAAGATTCAGGTGGAACACGCCATCTAAATCAAGTCTTCTTTATGAAAACGCTAATTACACGTTTCAGCTGACTTAACGCTTTTATAATGCAACTCGATTTCCGCTATATTGTCGGGAAAGGTTACATAGATTTTGTCGCCATAGTGCAGAATATATTTTTGATTTTTACAGATCAAGTTCTGCCCCACCACAATGGTACACTCCGACTTATGAGACAATATAATCGTCTTATCAATTCCCGGTGAAAACCATACTTTTTCACCTTCTGTCAGACCTTGATCGGCATTTAGTGTGTGGAGCATATCAAACAAACTAATCTTCTTCTGATGGTTAACATCTTGCAATAGTATTGTCAGTGGTGGAACCTCATCGTCCTCCCCCTGCTTCCACTTCAAATAATAGGCATTGATTTTTCCCGTAAATCTAGGCTTAGGTCGCTTTTCTCGATAATAGATGAGTACCGATATTATAAGGATAAGTAGGACGATTGCCACCTTGTCCCAATCGACAGCAGCACCAACATTGACTTCTACACTCTTTATCATGACGTTATAAAATTTGTTGTCAGCCTGCACGCTATAGGAATATTTTCCCTTGCTAGGAAAGGCATGTTTTACCTCCCACCCATTATCAGTAGCTTGCATCGGAATTTTTACTTCTTCCTGGGTATCCAAATTCTTAATAATAGCCGTTGCTGTAAAGGTACTGTAAAACTTTTTATCAACAATCGACTGATCAAGATTACTATCAATAAGATTTGCTTTCAGCAATATGGATTGACCACTTCTCGGTTGGCTTTCTACTTGGGCTTCGCCTTTTAAGTCATAATACAAGAGCATATTTACTTTAATGACATCATTCGGCGAACTTTTAAAACGAATTTTCACTTCTTGCTGCTCAGGTTGTACTATTTTTACCGTAGAATAATATTGGGTGTTAAAAAAGCTAATATTCCTCGACCCACTAAATACTTGAGTCTCTTTCAAAGCGGATGATGATAAGAAAATAATATTCCCTTCAGCAACATGATAATAGGGCAATTTAATACTTATTTCCTGTGTATCACCAGTAGCCGTAACCGCCGCGATGGGAACAAAACGCGACTTAGAGGTTAGTGTGAAAATGCTATTAAAAATTTCTAGAAGTTCTTGAGGAATGTTGGCAACATAACTGGACGCACCTGTCTTATTGGCAATGTCCTCAAGTAATGCAATATCAACACCATTACGCCCCATAGCTACAGTGTAGATAGGTACACCTTGGGCAGCGGCTTGCTCAACTACATAGTTGATATCATTCCTAGAGTCAGTCGCTGTACGCTGATTCCTTGTAGGATCAATATCAATCTCACCATCAGTCAGTAATACAAGACAAGACTTTCTGCCTGAGTTATCTTTATTTAGAATTTCCCAGCCCTTTTTAAGCCCTAGACCGATATCTGTTCTTCCTGCACGCCCAATCGTATCAAGACTTCTTTTAAAAGTTTCTTTATCTTTATCACTGGATATTTCAGTTAATGGAGTTTCTCCTTCGATAATATCGTTATAAGCTACAAAGCCTATTCGTGTTCGTTTTGAATAACTAATATCGGTAAAAAGTTTTACCATTTCCATACTGATTTTATCTTTATCTGTCTCATTCATTGAATAACTGGTGTCTAATACAAATACGACATCCATATTTTCAGTATCTGTATTTATATTTTGAGCCGAAATATTATTACCGAGAAAAATAAAATTGCATATCAATAACACAATAAAAATAATGACGTATTTTGAGATATTCTTATTATTTAAAATCTTCCTTCCTCCTTTCATTTCCAGTTATTAACTTTATTCTGTTTGCATAGAATAAAGTATTTTGGTAAAGTTTACCTCCCCCTAAAGGTATAGAATGTAAAAAAAAAACCATTTTTTATAGTTTTTTTAGCAAAACCATCTCTACCAAAAGGTATAGACGGCAACAAATCTCACCAAAAATCACGTTATACACTGTTCTTTCGACATTAATCTACTTTTTATAAAAATAAACAACTTACTGTCATAGTTGCTATTTGAAAGACCTCTATTATCAGAAAAAAAACGCTCTATTAAGAAGAAAATCTCCTTAATAGAGCGGTCCTTAATTTTCTATTTTTCTCTATCACAGCCACACCACATATTTTTCTTACTCATATGTTCCTGTACATCATTCAAACATTCGCCAAATCGTTGGAAATGAACGACTTCTCTTTGCCATAAAAAGCGCAGCATATCTTTTACGCAAGGATCATTCGTCATCTGAATAAGGTGCTCGTAAGTAACGCGCGCTTTTTGTTCTGCTGCCATATCTTCTGTTAAATCTGCAATTGGATCGCCAAGACAGGCAATATATTTTGCTGACCACGGTACCCCATTGGCATCTGTCCAGAATAGTCCGTGATTATGTTGTACATACTGACCACCCCAACCAGCCTCTTCATAATCCTTAGGACTAGCCCCATCCGTTAATTTATATACTAAGGCCGCTATCATTTCCATATGGGCCATTTCTTCTGTACCGATATCAGTAAGTAACGCTATCGATTTATCCGTGGGCATAGAATATCGTTGATTCAAATATCGTAAAGATGCGCCTAACTCACCATCTGGTCCACCATATTGAGTAACTACTAGCTTGGCAAAAGCTACGTCAGGACAAGTAACTGTTACGGGGTGCTGTAAACTTTTTTCATATATCCACATTATGCGATTCCCCCATCTATAGTTCCCATGGCCATGGACCTTGTGACCATTGCCATGGTTCTTTGGAATATCCGCCAAAACCAAAATTTAAAAGCGGTCCATATTCATCTTCATACGCTTTTTTATGTTTTTTTAACATCTCAGCAGCACAATTAAAATCATTGATTGCATCCCTATCCATAGGATGGGTGTCTAAAAATAAATTAAGCTCTAACGCAACAAACTGTATCTCCTGAATCTTTTTTAACATACTAAATTGCTGTGTACAACTCACTTTTTTCACCTCCAACGTTTCAATTGGGTATAGGATACACACCATACAATTCAGGGAATAATGTTCCTTTCATCAAAGCCTCTTGAGGACAGAAGGCGTCATCATAACTTTGCCATAAAACATACGCATGGGCTAGTAGCATTCCACTATGTCCATTTTGACCGTTACAATTCCACATTTCTTTCTTTACTCTCTCCGGTTCTTCTTGGTCCTCTATCTCTTCAACCCATTTTATATCTTCATCCTGATTCACTGATCCACCCTCCTCATCACTAACTTACTGTATCTTATGTAATAGGCCATATTTATGTGACTTTACAAAAAAAATCTGATTATTGCCCGGATGTTGGCATAATCAGAAAGGCGAGTATATATAATGCTATGCCGGCCCCACGATAGAAGGCCAGTAAGGCCCAAATGAAACGAATCAAACTTACATCAATACCTGTAAAATTGCTAACTCCTGCGCATACACCTAGCAGCATACCATGGTTCGGATCAAGGGCTAATGATTTATGCAATGCACCACTCATGCCTCCTATATCCCCTTGAAAGAACTGCCAAACAGTCAGTCCACTCACTAAATAAGCTCCTATACGTAATATTCCAAACACAACCTTACCACCTCCTATTATCTTTTATTATTACCAAGTTTACATTTTCTAATCAAAAAGAGATAGTTTTATAACTACCTCTTATCACTTACTTAATTCTATTTAGATTTCTAGCTTGTCTAGCCTTTTTTAACCGGATATCTCGACTCGGATCGGATTCTATTACAGGACCTTGTGGCAATGCCCGATCAGCTTGCCGCCCTACATTAAGCAAAATGCCAATTGCCGTTAGATTCACGATTAAGGATGTTCCACCAAAACTAATAAAGGGTAAAGGTACACCAACGACGGGTAACAAACCTGAAACCATTGCAATGTTAATGACAGCCTGTCCCGAAACCAAAACTATGCTGCCCATCGCTAGCATTTTACCCAATCCATCTGGAGCTTTTAGTGCAATCTTGCCGCCATAAAAAGCTAATAATGCAATCAGTGACAATACTACAAACGCACCTACAAACCCCATTTCCTGACACAATACGGCAAAGGCAAAATCCGTATGGGCCTCAGGCAAATAATGAAACTTACTCGATCCCATACCAAATCCTGTCCCCCAGAATCCACCTGAACCAATAGCCAGTAAGCCTTGCACCGTCTGATAACCAATCCCTTGCTGATAGGCCCAAGGATTAATCCATGCAGCAATCCGTTCTGCACGATAAGCAGCTGCAAAGGTGGCATATACAAATAAGGAAGCACCAAGTCCTAGCAAAATAAATACTTGTTGTTTAGGTAGCCCTGCGAGAATATATAGAATAAGACACACACCTACGATAATGACTGCCGTCCCCATATCTGGTTGTTTTAATACCATAACTCCCAGTATAATTGCAATGTAGAAAGGTACAGATAACAAGGTAATTCTGCGTTTACGATCGATTAAAGGCCCTAAATGAACCGCTGTTATCATCAGTCCTGTCAATTTGGCAAGTTCTGAGGGTTGAAACTGAAAACCAAGGTTTAGCCAACGCCGAGCACCATTTACTTGCACGCCAACAAAATGTACCGCAATTAATAAACATACTGTCACCAACATTAATGGTCCTAGCAACCGATTCAAACGGTGATAGTCAATCCGACTCATCATCATCATCGCAATTATACCAATACCAAAGGTCATAATATGCCGTTTTAGATAATAATAGCCATCTCCCACTGTTTGACCTGCTTCTACGAAGCTTGCACTAAAAATATTAACTGTGCCAATAAGGAATAATAATAGGGTAATGCAAATAACAGCTTCTGTGCTACTTCTCCACAATCTTGATAACTTACTCATTTTATTTCTCCTTCACGACTCTCTACCCCTATTATACAAAATTAATTCTTCATACCCAATAACCAATTTGCCATACCATGAATAATATATAAGGAAATAACACTCATAAACTGGGATAATCGAGGTGAGCACATGGAAAGTCTGTCATATCAACTACTAGTAATTGACGATACTACCCATGCCTTGCTCCTTGTAGATGGCAAACAAGGAGAAATAACAGTTGAAATGCCTTACCCCCTAGAATATACCCCTACTGAACTACGATTGTCCTCTGACTACAGTAAAGCTTATATGCCAGTGATCGGAACCAACGGTACTGGTGCAATTTTCGTCGCCAACCTAGAGCAAAAATCAATTTACCGTTTGCCAGTACAACTACCTCCGCCAGCACAATTCACATTAGCTCCGGATGATACTTGTGCCTACATAGCCGATCCCAATGGCAGGCTATACGCTCTTACTATCCCTTCTATGTCCCTAGTTTCTTGGGGAAACCCAGAAGAAGCTTCCTGTGTTGGTCTAGCTGCCAGTTCTAGTGCTGTCTACAGCGTATGGGAACAAGATAATCAAGGTTTTCTTGCAGTTTTCACTCCCATGGGGGAATTAGTACAAGAGTTTCCTATTCCAGGAATTCCAACAAATATCATCTTAGATGATACGGGACATACCGTTTTAATCCCCTTTACTAGTACTGCTTTTACATTAGAAGGAGTTATAGTCTTTAAACCAACAGAGGAAAATGAATCGAGCCCTTGTACTATGATTAGTGATACATGTCTTTATCCTCAGGATAAAAGCAGTTCTCCTGCCTACCCTTGCCACGTCGCAATCTCCTCTAAGGAACAAGTTGCCTATATTGTGAATGAGGAAAGTGGTTCAATTACGGTAATTGATCTCCCGAGTGCCACGATCACCCGCCATATTAAGCTTGGTCGTTCTATCTCGTGCTTACATCTATTGCCAAGCAGTAACTTGGCTATCGCAACTAGCCATATCTTCGCCGATCTTAGTATGATTGATTTGGCAAACGGACGTTTATTATCAACTACAAATACCGAGCGACAACTATTAGGATATATAGCAGTAATACCCTTACCAATTTCAGAATAAAAAAGACTTGGCTTAAATGCCAAGTCCTTTTTTTATTACCTGGCAAACTACTTACTCAGGTTTTTTCCCTAATTGACGAGGCCATTTCCCGCTCCATTTATATTTAACATCACTAGTTTTGCTCTCTGCTTTTTCCATCACAGGATTGACATTTTCTTCTTGCAAAATGACTTCCGCTTTTACTACTTCTTTTGCCTGGAATGCTTTGCCCATGCTTTCCGGTTTGTTGAACTTGGGCTCTTTACTCATTTTAATTTTACTGTTCACTTTTTCATTTGTAACTATTTCTACTTCTACTTTTGGCTCTAGCACTGGCTCTGGTTCTGGCTCTCTTACTTCTTCTGTAAAATCCTCATCACGTCCTGGTTTCATTAAAGTCGGTATCTTACAGTTATCATTCGTGTCTATTATTGTTTCCATTAAAGGGGTCTCTCCAATATCCTCCAAGGATGCTACCGCCATGTTTTTCACGACGCCTTTTTCCATCATCGTCAAGATTAATAGAAAATGCTCTGCTTCTCGCCTTACATGATCTGCTAGCAAGGCAGGAATTAACCCTACTAATCGGCACTCTTCGATCATATCTTGTGCTGCACGTTTAAAATCTCTCAGACGCAAGACGGAAACACGAACATCTTGAATAAACCGTTTAAAAGAAGGAACCTCGGAATACCCCTGCAACATACTAGAGAAATCTCTTCCTTGTAAAAATAGTTCATCAAACTCTTGGGAAAACTCATTTGCAGTCTGAATTAAGTTACGTTCAGAAGGATCCAATAAATGACTAATGAAATAAGTATGATCCGCCATTATACGAAGCCAAAATACATTTTCTTGTGCCTTAGTTCCCCCGCTTAAAGCTACTCTGCCATTTCTCATTTTTTCTAATAGACGCAGAAAATACTCCGCTTCACGCGCCATATGATCTAAGAACAGGGGAAAATTATAACCCGCTAATTTGCACTCGAGCATCCGATGTAATAAACCACGTTTATAAGTATAAAAGTCCTTTACTAAAACCTGAGCATCAGTAACGATCTCCATGAATTTCTTTTCATTTTGCACTCTTTCCGCGCGTACGCGCAAGGATTCGAATTCACGTTGAAAAGATTCGGCCTCATCAATTGAATCAGCATTCTCTTTAGGTAAACCAGACCTAATAAATATGGCATGCTCTTCCATGATTCGCAACCAAAACTTAACTTCTTCTACGTTGAGTGGTTCCAAGGGCTCAGGAACCATATAAGACATGTTTTGACGCGGCATAGCAACACTCCCTTTTTGCTCCCACTACATTTGTTACATTCTATGCCGCAACTTTGATTTCTGTTATAAAAAATTTTAAAAATAGTATTTTCTACGGAAATTTTATCTCACACCGATTAATACTCGTACCCATGCCGCTAAATTTCGTCTCATATTCTGTCATTACATTTCCTTGATAATCACTCTTATGCAAATCAAAAGTTACTTGATTTACCTCTAAATTACAAGCTGCAAACTGCTCTAATGAAAAATCAAATAAAGGTCTATTATCGGTCTTAAAGAATATTTCTCCGCCCTTTGCAAGTAATAGGCGATACTTGTCCAGAAAGTTGGCATGGGTTAAACGTCGTCTAGCATGCCGCGCCTTAGGCCATGGATCACAAAAGTTAATATAAAATCGATCTACCTCACCTGGAGCGAAAATATCTAATACTTGGTTAATATCAAAAACAAGCAGCCGAACATTAGTAAGGTTCTTTTCCCTTGCCTTTAGGGCCGCATAGTATAAAACATCTTGTTGGGCTTCAATTCCAATAAAATTAATTTCCGGATTTTCTTCCGCCAACTGGGTGATGAACTTCCCCTTACCTGTTCCAAGTTCAACATGCAAAGGCGCATTTCGACCAAAAACTTCATGCCAATGCCCTTTTCTATGCTCATGAACATTCGTTCTCTCCTGATCTGGCTTTCCATATGTACCATAGGGAATTTCTTTTATTACTACGATATCTTTATATTCTTCTAATGCCTCATCTACCCAAGGCTTTCTTCTTAGTCGCATTCCTATACCACCTATATCCTCTATTCTTTATCTAAACCAAATTTTTTCAAATATCTGTACAGCGTAACACGACTAACATCTAGCATATTCGCAAGACGACTAATGTTACCACCAGCAACCTTCCATGCCTCTACAAAGATCTCTTTATCTTCTTTCCAAGCAGAACTAATGCCAGTTTCACCAAGCAGGCTAATATCTTTCAGAGCAATTTTACTTCCTTCTGTATTAAAGAAGGCCTGCTCTACAACTCCTTGCAACTGTTTAATGTTACCAGGCCATTCATAAGACATCAAAAGCTCTTTTGCTTCGCTCAGGAGTTCCTTTACTGGCATATTATGCTGCTCCGCCAATTCTTCAATAATATGTTCAGCCAAGAGCGGAATGTCTTCACGCCGCGCCCGTAAAGGCGGGATGCGAATCATGCTTTTTGAGATGATCTCATACAGAGGTGCAAAGAAAACTCCCTTTTCCGTTAGGCGTTTCAAATCACTATCGCAGGCTGCAATGATACGAATATCAAAACTACGCTGTACATCTTCCCCTACGCGACGTAACTGGCGTTCTTTCAAACATTCAGCTAATTGGGAAGCTACATGCAGAGGCATTTTTTCAATTTCGTCTAAGAATAAAGTACCGCCATTAGCCAGCTCTAGCTTCCCTGGGCGGCTTTCATCCTTATATTCACCACTGCCAAATAATTCTTCCTCTAATACTTCTGGCAGTATATCACCGCACTTCAATGAAATGAGCGGACCTGCAGCTCTGACACTTGCTTGATGTATAGCATGGGCCATCCGTTGTTTACCAGTACCAGATTCGCCTTGCAATAATAGGTGATTGTTATTACGGGCTACTCTTCCTGCCTTTTCTTGCATTGTAATGAATACAGGAGTTTCTCCTACCATACTAGCAAGGCTATATCTGGCTTTGTAGCCAACAGCATGAGCAACTAGGGTTCTCAAATCCTCAATTGGCAAAGACACAGCAACAACACTGGTTACTACCTTCTCCTGCTCTAGAGGTATTACCGTGGTAATATCTTCGTATGTTTTTCGCTGGGTAATCCATGTCACTTCTTTATTATAGGATGGTATTCCTTTGAAACCTTTATACAAGGGTGTATGACGATAATTCAAGACCACATCATTTAGGTTCGCTACAATATCATTATTAACAGCATCAATCCCCGCCAAACGACTTTTCCCTAACTTATTACTATAGACAACATCGCCGCCTGGTACAATGTGATACACCGCAAAGGGTACGGAATCTAAAATCGCATGACGTGCCTCTAACTGGTCTAAGATAGTTAAATGCTGTTCCATAGAATATTTAATACTGAGCAGCAAAGATACCACTGCACTGTAGGGTAATGATTCTTGCTCAACTGACACAATTGTTACAATATATACTAACTGACCATCTACCATAATCGGCACAGAGCAGGCGTCACCATCCTGACATTCCTTAATCCACATCTCTGGACCAAATAGTAAGAAGGGTACCTTATGTTCATGAACAATACTAATGCTTGATGTTCCAATATCTTCTTCTGCCAATCTTGATCCTTCTAATTCTCCAGGGCTCTTTTGAAAAAATGGCAACGCATAATTTTTCATTACATAACACTCTTGGTCTAACAACAAAAGACTTAAGTTATATACATTGAAATGCTCCCTAGTTTGATTATACAAACCATTTAGATACTCCATCGCTGCATGATGTAAATGTTGTCTTCTAGCTAATTCTTCCTTGTTAAGCTTAATCAATTTAGGTAAGTCCTTTGAAGGAATACCTTGTTCCCGGCTTTTTTCCCAGGAATCGGCTACCCATGGGTGTACATTGGGGTCCATTACACCCGTACTAGTAAACTTTTCATAATAGGTTACAAGCTTTTCTTTACTGCGCCGCTCTCTTATCATATAAATCCTCCATGTGTCTTATCATATTTAGCATCTTAAATCATCAACGTTAGAACGTGCTTACTAAAAACACGCAGGAACAACAATGCAGATGAGTGTTTTTTATAGTACATAATAGAAAAATAATATCACACATTTAAGAAAAACTATAGTACTCTTACTATTATTGTCTCCATTTCCTAGTTTTTTAGGATCATTATCCTATTTCATAAAAAAAGACTTGGCTTAGGCCAAGTCCTCAGACGCAGGCAGAAGCCTTAGCCATTTACTTGGAATCAAGGAAGTATTATACTTTCTGATTCCGCAAAAAAATTGAGTAGGTTGACAATTTGCCGAACCTACTCAATCAAATCAAAATCACTACCTATTGATCAAGTACGATATTGATTTACGTCTTCACTAAAATGCTGAATAACCACTTTAAATTCACCAATTTTACTCATCATATCCTGCAATTTATCATTGTATACCTGAACCGATGCACTGACTTCCTCACTCGCAGCAGAATTTTCTTCTGAAATAGCTGCTAAGGATTCAATCTTTCCATATACCTGTCCAAGCCCTGTCATCTCATGTTCTAACTTTCCAATCATATCTACAATATTCGTAGCTACATTCTGCACATTACCTACATGACGACTATTGCTTGCTACCACTTCATTCAGTTGATGACTTTCTACTGCCAATACATCATATTCTTCTTCAATCATCGCTACGACACCGCTAATAATATCCATTAATACCTTTAAATCACTAGTAATACTATCGGAATGTTGATGAGATTGTTCCGCTAATTTGCGTACTTCTTCTGCTACAACGGCAAAGCCTCTTCCCTGCTCTCCTGCCCTTGCTGCCTCAATGGCTGCATTTAGTGCCAATAAATTGGTCTGGCCAGCAATCGCAGCTACCATGCCCGTAATTTCCGTAATCTTCGTAGCTTGTAATTGAAGATTTCCCGCCGACTTCTTTACCTCGGCAAATTTTTCTAAACTATGTTCTAATTTAGCACCAGATGCCTGTACTTCCCCAAAGCCATGATTGATTTCCGATACTGCTGCCTCGAGTTGTACTTTATTACGATTTTGCTCCACAACAAACTTTTTCAATGTATCTAAATTGCCACTTAAAATGCCAACTGCCTCTGTTGTTTCCACGGCCTGATTGCTAGCCGCTGTTGCCACATCATAGACAACACCAGAAATACTATGAGACGTCTCTGACATTTTATCAGCTAAGGTATTGAAAAGATCCGCAAAGCGGTTCATTTCATCTCCAGTGCCTTTAAATCCTACAAATTCCCGTTTTAAACGCTTCTTATACAAGGAAAGCCCTTGCATCAGATCTTCGAATTGATCATTTGTATGTAGTTTTGTTTCAAGGAAGTACTTTCTTTCTTGTATGTTCCCAATCTCTTTTTGAATAGAAGTAAAGGGTTTTAAAAGCAGAGCAGATGCAAAAGCTGCGAGCCCACCGCTAATAATTGCCGACCACAGAGGAATGGATGCCCCCATCATAGCTACTATGGCATCGACCACAACCGTTAACAAGGTTGCGGCCACACCGATTTTAACTGGTAAGCTTTTGATAAATCCAAAGGATAATAGCTTGTTAATACGGTATGTTTCGTGTTGAGTAATCGGATTTTCAAAGCAAATTTTTATTTTAACATGACCGGTAGACTTTTCAAGCACTTCTGTTTTGATCTTTTCTTTGAAATGCTCTGCAGCTCCGACAATAAGACCATTAAGGTACCCAAACATTCCCCTCTTGGAGCGATAACTAAAAACGGCCTCATATTCAGAGATCGGCTCAATTAAGATTTCTGGAGGATTAGCACCCGGTATTCGTTTTACCACTACAACATGTACATCATACATGGACCGCAAGAAAGAATATAAGTTTTCTTGCTGAAAAAATGCCGGATAAGCCTCTAAGAACGCTCTCACATTGTCCTTACCAATCGTTAACCATATTTCATCCTCTGATTTTCCTGAAGATGTGGCTAAAGTCCCAATGAACTTTCGAACCTCACTATCTTCAATATCTTCAGTAGGCCCTACAATCCGGTCCTTTGCCCATCCTGCACTTTGCATGGCCTTACCAACTAATTCCGGACCCCACATATTTCTTGCAGTGCCAACCCATGTAGCAACAACTGTCCCTTTAATAACCATCACCCCATCAAGATTGTAATAATCTTCTATTTTATCTTTTACTTTTTATTTCGCTATTTATTTCCATTTTCCTGCCCAGATTATATTAATTATCATTTAAAAAGCATTGTTAAAAAAGGTCAGCATATGCCGACCTAAACACCCTCGATCTCTCTATAAAATTTTTCATACAATGCTACACTCTCTTGTGCACTGTGGTTTATTTGTAAAAAGGCACGAATTACTCGAGGATCAAATTGAGTTCCACTGTTTCTTACTAATTCAGCCATAGCCTCTTCATATGGTCGCCCCTTGCGATAGGGTCTATCACTAATCATGGCTTCAAATGCATCGGCAACAGAACATATCCTTGCCAATAAGGGAATGGCATCACCCTTCAAGCCATTAGGATACCCCTTACCATCAAATCGTTCTTGATGATATAAGGCAATCCGAGCTGCCTCCCGCAAATATTCGGCACCTTGCAAAATTTGATATCCAATGATCGGATGCTGCTTTATCTTTTCATATTCTTCTGCTGTTAAATTTCCTTCCTTAAGTAAAATATCATCACTAATCGCTAACTTACCAATGTCGTGAAGCAATGTTCCCCAATGAAGATATAAAAGTTCGTTTTCAGAAAGCTTCATCTCTCGCCCAATCTCTAAGGCAATATTATTGACAGCTAGGGAATGATTCGCAGTACCGCTTTCCCTTTTCTCAAGGGCACTAAAAAAGGCGCGAATCGTAACATCATAAGCATGAACTAGCTCCTGATTCGCCTCCCTTAAACGACTCGTGGCGACCTCTACTTTCCGGCGTAAAGAATAAACAAACAATACGACTATACCAATCAAAACAATTGCTCCAAAAACACCCCAAGTAATAAACTCCATAAGACGAGGATTACCAAAAATTTCTCGAAGAAAATAATTTTCACCAAACCACTTATCCTGCAATTGCTTGAGTTTACCTGTTTTCTTTAAATGATCAATTCCAACATTTAGATTTGATAGTAGGACAGTGTTTCCTTTTGGTACTCCTAATGAATAAGAATTCACAGCTAGCGGGGTTCCAACAACCTTGATATTACCATGTAAATTATGCTGATTGATCCAGTACATACCTATAAAGTAACTACCTACAACAGCATCCAATTCACCTTCTGACAGAGCCTTCAATGCATCTTTTTGATTTGTATACCGATTTAAGTGCAGGTTAGGAAGATGGCTCTTCAAAAAATCCTCGCCAAAATCTCCACGCTGTACTCCCACTCGGCGATTCACCAAATCATTTGCAGATCTGATTAAAAAATTACTCCGCATTGTAAAAATAACGAGCCGAGTTTCCAAGTATGGCTCGGTGAAATCAAAAAATTTTTCTCGTTCTGGCGTATCCACAACACCAATTAATATGTCGCCCTTGCCTTGCGCCACGTTCTCTTTGGCATTGTCCCAATCTAGTAACATAATATCAAAGGTACCAGCGCCCTCATTTTCTAATAGATGAATAAAATCAACATCATAACCATCTTGCTGTCCCATCTCATTAACAAATACCAAAGGAGGATGTGCATTATCGCCAAAGGCTCTGTATGTATCATTTCGATTCGCGAACCCCCAGGTAGGCTGGAGTAAAATTAATAATCCTAGCGTCATAGTACTTATCTTCCTTGCTAATGACACAATTTTTATCCTCCTATATGGATAAGACCTATCCATCCCTTATCTTATAAAATAATGAATCCCAATTATCGTAAAGTAGAATCCTACAAACAGCAGCTTTCTTATTACTAAAAAACTTCCAATCTGATTATTCGACGACAACATAGGAAGCCCCTGCCTATTCTACCCATGTGATATTGATCACAGACGAGAATTCTAAACGATCTATAATAAAGTGGAGGATACCATGTCTCTAAAGGAGGATCTATTATGACAATTCCATTTGCTAGCATTCCTATTTTGAATAAGAAAATCAAGTTTCCTGTTACACCTCATATTCCTGGCGGGTTAACCACCTCTGCCCAACTTAGGCAAATTGCTGAGATTGCTGATAAGTATGAGGGCTCCTTAAAGATAGTAGGAAATACGATTACGATTATCGGACTTAATTTGAGTGATGGAGAAAAAGCCCTTGCCGAACTGAATTGCCAAGGAGAATCCTTTATTGCGAAGGCAGTACGGTCCGTTGCATTTTGTCCTGGCAAACCCGACTGCCCCAGAGCATTGCAGGATAGCTCTAGCTTAGGACTAGCCCTTGATAAAGAATTCTTTGGGCAAGAGCTGCCAGGTAAACTTCGAATTGGCGTGAGTGGTTGCCCTAATTGCTGTATTGAACCCTTAGTCAAAGATATCGGTATGTATGGAACGGCCAAAGGTTACACCTTAGCCGTAGGCGGCAACTCCGGCTTTTCAGCTCAAATTGCCACAGTCGTCGCAGAAAAAGTTCCTGCTGAAGAAATCCCTAGTATCATACAATCTATACTAACGTTCTATCGACAACACGGAAAAGCCAAAGAACGCCTAGGACAACTCATTACTCGTATTGGTTGGGAGCAATTCATCAATGAAACGATACCTACTCAATATAAGAAGAAACTTGACTTGTGACAGTACACGGGCGCAGGCAGAAGCCTTAGTCGCTCTTACTTGGAAGCAAGAAAGTGTTATACTTTCTGATTCCGTAAGAAGATAAAGAAATAGATAAAAGCACTTGCATTTTTCTGCAAGTGCTTTTATCTATTTCTTCTATTGCCCTATTCTTCTTTACTAAACTCTGTATTGCGGTGATTGCTATACTTTACCCAAAAAAGGGTTGCCACAGAACAAAAAGTCACTGCATTCGCAGAAACCAGAGAAAGGCTTTCAATAAATACTCCGTAAACTAGCCAGAAAAACACTCCAGCAATCATCATAATCAGCCACGTCCAAGATAAGTCATCTGTTGATTTTGTTTTCACCGTTTTCACTACTTGAGGAAAAAATGCAAAAGTTGTTAAAACTGCTGCTAGCATTCCAATCAGTTCAATCAGTACAAAAACCCCCTCAACAATATATATATATAAAAAAAACTCGCACCACGCGAGAGTAATTTTCCTAGATTATTCGGGGCAACGGAGTTCCCCCAAGACTAGCAAGCATCCACCCCAACACTTACTAATCATTAACTCCGCTGCTTCATTATCTATTCTATCACAAAACAGTACACTATAAAAGTCCAAACTGCCAACCTTTTGTAAAAACTTTAGAATTCTTACTTTTTCTTTACTAAATCTTTATCTGTACCATATCATAAACACAGTCAAAATGTTTAAATAGGTCTTCTACCAGATTACCATCTATTTTTTTATTATCTACCATACTACACATAATGCTCTTCACTTTACTCGGAGGCAATATTGGGCGATAAGGACGATTCTCGGTAAGGGCTGCAAATACATCTGCAACAGCGACTATTCGTGAACCATTCTTAAGCTGAGACTCTTTAATCCGGAAGGGATACCCTGAGCCATCTAGTGTCTCATGGTGATAGGCAGCCCACTCAGCAATCGTACCAAATCCATCAATTTGTTCTAAGATACGATAGGTATAGTAGGTATGCTGCTTAATCAAAGAAAACTCCTGACTTGTCAACTGCCCAGGCTTCTCTAATATTTCATTGGGCACAGCCAACTTACCTAAATCATGAAGCAAACCAGCAATACGCATAGCTTTGCTTTCCTCTTCACTATAACCTCGAACCTTGGACAAAAACGAGGACACCATAGCGACATTACGAGAATGGGCACCCGTAAAAGAACTGGTATGATCAATGATATTGGCAAATATCTCAGCAATTTCCAAAATATCATCAATATTAAAACGCATATGCCCATACCTATTTATATCATTAAAGAAATGCTGGGCGTAATTAGGATCTGCTAATTCTAACCAAAAGCTTTCTTTTTTTGAAAAATCATTGAGTGCCTTTACTAAGTCGGGATCAAAATAAATTCCACTTAGATTTCGTATTGCATTCAAGATGCCTGCTCTTTGCCCAAGAATGTATTCTTTATCACGAATTAATATTTCGATTCGGTCGGCTACGTTTATAATACGACTGATGAGAGGAATTTGATCACCCGCTAGTCCTGATGGACTAGAGCCATCCCAAAAGTCATGATGATGGCGAATTGGCTTAGCAAGCATACTAAGCTTACTGGAATTTTTAAGTAGATGATAGCCACCCTCTGCATGCTCATAAATGTCCCTGCCCACTTCAAACTGATGCAATCTTGCTTTTTCTTCCCAACGAGCTGCAGCCCCTAGATCATGAAGTAATGCAGCATATACCAAGATTTGTCGTTGCCACTCATCCATCCCTATGGCTTCCCCTATACGATTACTAATCATCGCTGTCCGCCAGTGGTGACGGGACAAGCCTCCATTTGACAGTTCTAACGCCAATGATAAGGCTCTGAATAAATTAATTGGGTGGATATTATATAACATCCCTCTTCCCCCTTTTGAGCCCGTTCATAATAAAGAAGACTTGATTCAGATGGAGTTTTAACTCCATCTGAATCTTAGTCGCACTTATCCAGGGACTTAGCCGCTCTTAACTCCCACTTATAAGTGAGACTTGGGTCCGAAGACCCCTAGTTCGAACTTATTTCGAGTTTACAGCCTGTTTCCCTGACCGTCAAAGGCAGGGAATTACAGACTGTTAACGAGATGAAGATGGGAGTCTTAGAGCGGTTTAGTCATCGGATAAGCAATGCAAGAACCAGGTCACAGCCAGTAAATCAGCTACACCACCTGGACTAACATTTTGTAAGATAAATTCTTTATCCAAAGCTGCACACATGGCCTTACCTTCCATCGTTGCTAGACTTCCTGCCTTAAGGACCCTTTGAGCCTGCTCAGGTACCCATACTCTCATTTTATCGGGATGATGGCGATGCATAACGGTAGTATCCTCTACACAAGTCATAAGTACCAGCAAGGTGTGTAATAAGGCATCATTTACCGATAACCCTTTTTTCAAAGCTTCTCTTAGCGCAGGTAGACCTCTCTCTTTGACAGATGGCAGCCCTTTTGCTAATTCTCCACGAATTCCCGTAATACCATGGTCAATATATAACCGTTCCCCTGCCGTTAACTCATTAGGATTCTTATTCGCTGCACTCTCTAGCTCTTTTTCTACAATCCCAGCTACCATGCTGGCTGCACTAGTTAAAACGCCCTCGGCCGTTACTGAAAGGGCCCGCCCCATTAACCAGCCAACTGTCCCTGTCATAATACCAAGCAAGAACATTAACCCTTTCTGGGTATTCACCCCCTGCGTGGCATAGAGCATGGCCTCCTCACCTTCTAAGCCAATTATCCTTAGCACAGGCAATAACTCTTCGATTGGACCTTCGTGGAGTAAACCCGCCTGGGCACATCTTGCCATAGGTAAACCAAGAGCAGCAGAACTTGCCATAAAGCTATAGAAATCCATATCCTGATGAGCACCACTATTTACTCGATCCACTAAACCGGGAGATGGTGTACAGGTTACCTCATATAACATGGCCTCTACCGCTTTGGCCCCTATACTTTGAGCTGTAGGGCTAATTAACCGGCTTTCATAAGCCCTGAATTGATTCTCCATTTTATTGACCGCCTGCTCTAAATCCTCTTGCCTATGTCTTCCTTCCCGCCTACATACCACAAACTCTCCACCGCAAACAAAACAACCTCGACTTTGCCCTGCTTCGCGACGTGATAACAAGGAACCGTTTTCGTCAAACACATCAATATCCAGCAATCTAGCAAATGGTTGACTTTCTTCTATCTTCACGGCAGCCTTTTTAACTAGCCGCCCTTCTTTCTCAATTGATATTAGAGCCTCGGGACCTGTACTCAAATTCACCCGTTCCTCAGCCGAAATAGTAAATATTTTTTTTATTTCTTCCAAACCATAATCCCGAAGGCGTCTGAGTAATGGCGTATCCTTTACTGCCCCGGGCATATTAATTGTAATACTAACGAGTACTCCACCGTGCTTTTCTATAAATGCTTTTTGCCTACTATAGCGAGCTTCTTTTGCTGCTAGAACATCTTCTAATGTTACCTCTTGCTTTGTCATTTATAACACTCCATTTAGCCAACTACTTATTCTGTAAGGTATTTATAATCTCTACTACTTTGCTAATTAGGGTTTTATTCAAATATTGACGATTTTTATAGGTCAAAATATGATGAGTCAACCGTTTATCAGGAAGCAATATGGGAACACTGCTGTTATGCACCTTTACATGTACCGCCTCATTGGTAAACAAGACAATGCCTTCCACCCAAACGTTAATGCCTTGTTCTTTTAGAAATTTGGAAAGCTTATAGACCTGACCCTTTACCTGTTTTACGGGATTCGCCATTTTTTTAGAATACTTTCCGCCACCCCGGCCTACTTTATACTGTGTCCATTCAGAATCTGCTGCATCCCCTACGATACTGCCATTATGATTTTTAACCTCTACAACATAGATTCCTTTCATTCCCACGATAATGAGATCGGTTTCTTGGCTGTAATTCTGATAAGAAATACTCACATTCGTAAATACATGATAATCATCTGGCAGATGTAATGCTTCTACTAACCCTAGACGTTCTCCCCGCGCACCAAAACGAAAAATAACTCCTCGCCTTATATAATAACTAGATAGAATCATAAATAGAGTGACGGGTACAAAGTAAAACCAACTAATCACTTGTACCTTATGCACAAATACCAAATATAGAGACACAAATACTAGCACTAGCATTAAAACACCAGCCATTAGACTCCGGTTGGCCTTACTACTTATATTATTTTTCCCTTTATAAAATTGATCCATTCCTTTTTCTCCCCTATTCTATACATCTCATTTTGTGCATCGGTTATTTATAAAGAAGACTTGATTCAGATGGAGTTTTAACTCCATCCGAATCTTAGCCCTTCTTATCCAGGGACTTAGACGCTCTTAACTCCCACTTATATAAGTGAGCCTTGGGTCCGAAGACCCTTAGAGCGGTTTAGTCATCGGATAAAATCTAAATTTTACAATTTTTTTCTATCAAATATACTTTATTCTGTTCATAACACAAAAAAACCTCCATACATTGAGATGTTTTCTTCTGTACAAATTTTTTCAAAGGACAGAAGTATAGCCCTTTCCCATTTTCTACAATATAATAGATGTAACAACTATCGGAGGCTCGTTCCATGTATGAAGATATCACATTAAAAATATATAAGCGTAAAATTCATCGTCAAATGGTCTTGATCCTTAGCATTGTACTGGTTTTTGTCATCAATGTTGCCGGTTTATTTGCCGGTGCTGTCTTTTACAATGAATTTTGTGTCTTAAATACTCGTACTAGCTTAGAGCGTTTTAATCCATTAAAAGCAAAACTTGAGAATGGAATCAAAACAAAAAAGTGGCAACAAGTTACCATTCCCTCTTCTTTCGGTTATGATTTAAAAGGAACGTATATCCCTAATGCCGTTCCCTCCGATAAGACGATAATACTTGTACACGGCATTGCTGCCAATCGTTTAATGGGCTTATGGTATAGCAATATTTATTTAGATGCGGGTTATAACATCCTCATTTATGATTCACGGGCTCATGGAGAAAGTGGCGGTAACTCTGTAACTTGGGGGTTTTATGAAAAATTTGATCTTGATGAATGGGTACGTTTTGTAGCCCACATGCACCCGAATGGCACTATTGGTGTACATGGAATATCCATGGGGGGAGCAACTGCTCTCATGCATGCTGAACTCAATGAATTTTCAAAGCAAGTAGCCTTCTATGTTGTTGATAGCGCCTATAGCGACTTAGAAAATTTATTAACAAAGCAAATTAGCTCCATCGTAGATTCTCACAACTTCCTTTGGGTTAAAATCCTATTAAAGTACTCTAGCGCAGTCGCGTACATGCAATCCCATTTTCGTTATGGTGAAGTGTCGCCAATTCGCTCTATACAAACAGTAACTACACCCATCTTATATTTGCACGGGGAAGCAGATGCCCTCGTACCTGTTAACATGACACGTCAGCTCTATGCTACCACAAAAGGTTATCGTGAAATTCATACCTTTCCCAATGTAGGACACGCTATGGCTATTTTTGACCGCCGCTCGGAATACCAACAAATCGTAACTACCTTTATTGAAAACGCTACAAAGCAATAATTGTACGTTTTTAAAAATGTAGCATATTTTAATTATTTCCACCATAAACTAGAAATAATTATATTTTTTGGTAATTATAAGGATATTCATTGACTATCTAACAACCCAATGTTAAGATAAGATTGTTAGTAAGGGAATGGAGGCGGCAAAGTGAAGATTGCATTAGTAGGATTGGGTAGAACGGGAAAAATAGTGGCCGAATATCTACTTCAGCAAGGCGTACTCAGCATGGTACTATGTAGGCCAAATAGTATTAATGCGCATAAAGACATTGGCGAACTACTAGATTTAAAAGATACAGGAATTATCGTAGAAACAAGTGACCATTTGGAAAGTAAATTATTTCAGTGCCAGCCAGATATCCTAATTGATTTCTCCTGTACTAGTTTTTTGGCAGAACATATTCATATCATAGAAAAGTGCGGCGTGAGTGTAATTACAGCGGTAACAGGTTATGAAGCAATCGAGCTTGAGAAACTCAAGAATGTAGCCCAAAGAGGTAATATCGGCATTGTTGTCGCCCCCAACATTACCTATGGAGTAAATGTACTACTTGCAATGACGGAAATTATGGCGGAATTAATGAGTGATTATGATTTCGATATTTATGAAGAACACCACAAATACAAAAAAGATAGTCCGTCAGGGACTGCTAAGAAGATCGCAGATAAAATCCAAGAAACCTTAGTTCTTAATGAAAAAATTCCAATACACGCTATCCGAGCAGGTGGCATTGTCGGCAAGCATAAGGTTATTGTTTCTGGAGAATTTGACCAAATCGAAGTATCTCACCAATCTTACTCTAGAAAAGCATTTGCCCAAGGTGCTTATAAAGTAGCTTTGTTCCTTTTCGGTAAAACAGGATTTTATGAAATGAGCGATGTTTTTGAGCAGGAAAAAGACAAAAGAAGGCACATCTTGGCCGCTCATAAAATCAAAGAAGATATTAGGTTAAACTTAGCGTAACTATAATAGAAAATCACATGAATTGATCATGTGATTTTTTTATTTTTCTCGACGAACTGCGTCGCCTTCTGCAGTATATTACTTTTTCCTACAATGATCAGGCGATCATCTGGTTCAATAATGGCATTTGGGCCAGGGGATATGTCAATTTTTCGGTCACGCCGAATTGCCACAATCGTTGCGCCAGTACTTTGCCAAAATTTTATATCCGCAACGGATCTTCCCACTAAATGAGAATCAAAGGGAACTTTTATCTCGATTGGATTATAAGGATTTAGATTCTTCAATCGATCAGAATAGCCAACAATTTCACTAAAGATTTCTTGCAACCTTTTATCAATTACCAACTTCTGCGTTAGTAATGCTTCTAATTCTTGTTTTAGAGAGTAAACGGATTGCATACTTTTGTGATGTGTAATGAAAGGATAGGCTCCCTCAATGGATAGTACGACAACTTCTTTCCCTTGTGAAACGGAAACAATATTTGCATCCTTTAGTAAAGCAATAGCCTTTCGTATTGTCTCAGATGACACATTATAGTGACTAGCCAGTAAGGTCCGACCAGAAATTCTTGATCCTACGGGAAATTCGTTATTGACAATTCTTTGCGCTATATCAAGGGCTATCGAGTGATACATGGGGAAAGCAGACGGCATAATGTTCCTCCAAATTCAGCTACAATTATTTCTTTTATATTAGACGAAAGTAAAAGAATTAGCAACTGCTTGCCCTGGTTTTCTTGCATCAACAAGATTTCATGTTATTTGCTCATAACTCCGCTTTTTAGATAGAACAAAATTTACTATTTTTTTACTTTATTGGGTTTTCTATATCTTTAGATGGAGGTACAAAGTCCTGGAACATGTTATTCTACAATTAGTTGTTAACTTTTTTCTAAAAGATGTGGATGCGAGCTAGAATAGATGCTTCAAGGAGGATCGTACCATGAAAGAGCCCACAAAATCATCCCTTATAGCTGATAACATTGATCGGATTTTAGAGCAGCTCAAACAGGCTGATTTAAACCATTTGGACACTTCCGATTTAGTTAAAGAATTGGAAAGTATAATGCTTCAGTTCCTTAATCATAGACTTATCAATCCTGACGCTGCCTTAACCGATAAAAACTCATATTCTAGATGCGGGACCCTAGATCGAAGGTCCTAACGATAAGAAAAGACTTGGCTTGTGCCAAGTCCTCGGACGCAGACAGAAGCCTTAGTCGTTCTTACTTGGAATCAAGAAAGTGTTATACTTTCTGATTCCGTAAAATAACGAATACCCAGGAAGGCTAAACTTTACATGAGTATTCCCATTCTTATACATATTACAACAATTCACTTTCTATAATTTTTTAGAACCTCTTATCTTACGATAAGAGGTTCTACTGCTAAATTAGCGCTTAACTTCCACTTTAGCCATTTTTTCATAATATCGTACCAAACTGCAATGATCCGCATCTCCCATATCGTCTACCTTGAGAGCTTGCATCATTTCCATGACAGCTGCTGTCAGAGGCAATGGAACCCCCATATCATGAGAAGTTTCTAAGGCATTATTCAAATCTTTAATGTGAAGGTTAATGCGAAATCCAGGATCAAATTTACGATCCATCACCAGTGGCGCTTTTGCGTCAAGCACTGTACTTCCTGCTAAGCCACCACGAATTGCTTGGTATACTAACTCTGGCTCTACCCCAGCTTTGCTTGCTAAAACCAAAGCTTCCGACATAGCAGCAATATTCAGAGCAACAATCACTTGGTTTGCAAGCTTAGTCACATTTCCTGCCCCTATTTCTCCAGTTCGCACAACAGAACCAGCCATGGATTTCATAACAGGATAGCATTTATCAAATACTTCTTGCTTACCGCCAACCATAACAGACATGGTACCGTCAATGGCTTTAGGTTCGCCACCACTTACAGGAGCGTCCAACATTTCTACACCCTTTTCAGCAAGCTTTGCAGAGAGTTCGCGACTTACCAACGGAGCGATAGAACTCATATCAATGAAAACAGTACCTTCTTTTGCTCCTTCAAGTAATCCATTTTCGCCTAATACTACTTCTTTTACATGAGGTGAGTTAGGTAACATGGTAATAATAATATCAGCTTGCTCTGCCACAGCTTTTGCTGTTGGCGCACTCTTAGCACCCGCAGCGACCACTTCGTCAACTGCACTTTGGTTTCTATCTACAACAATGAGATCATAACCAGCCTTCAATAAATTTTTGCTCATAGGTTTTCCCATAATTCCAAGTCCAATAAATCCAATTTTCATATTATCTACTCCTTTAATTTCAATTTAATTGTAAATGTTTTACATATCCCTTTAGCGAACTAGACAAGGGCGCTTATTATCAAACTTCCAGTTTGGAATCAGGTACTGCATTGCCATAGCATCATCCCGTGCACCTAGGCAATTTTCCACGTAAAGTTTGTGTGCCTTCTCAACCTGCACCATATCTATTTCGACTCCAAGGCCCGGTTTATCAGGAACAGCTACCATTCCACCAACTATTTTAAATGGCTCTTTGGTCAAACGTTCTTGACCTTCTTGCCAGATCCAGTGCGTATCTAGCGCTGCAATTTTTCCTGGAGCAGCAGCTCCTACATGAGTAAACATGGCTAAGGAAATGTCAAAATGATTGTTAGAGTGAGATCCCCAGGTCAATCCCCATTCATGGCACATTTGGGCTACACGTACCGAACCCTGCATGGTCCAAAAGTGAGGATCGGCTAATGGAATGTCTACTGAATGCAACTGGATTGTATGCCCCATCTGACGCCAATCCGTAGCAATCATATTCGTGGCCGTTGGCAATCCTGTAGCTAGGCGGAATTCAGCCATGATTTCCCGCCCAGAATAACCATTTTCGGCTCCACATGGATCTTCAGCGTAGGCTAATACATGTTGTTTATTACTGCACAATCTGATTGCTTCGTCTAGTGACCATGCACCATTCGGATCAATGGTAATTCGCGCATTAGGGAAACGCTGGGCTAACGCGGTAACCGCGGCTATTTCTTCTTCCCCTGGCAGTGCGCCACCTTTTAGTTTAAAGTCGTTAAAGCCATAAAGCTCGTGAGCCGCCTCCGCCAACCGCACGACGGTTTCTGGAGTCAACGCCTCTTCATGACGCAAGCGATACCAGTCATTTGCAGCATTCGGATCACTTAAATAGGGTAAATCTGTTTTGGTACGATCACCAACATAGAACAGATAACCCAGCATTTCTACAGCCTTACGTTGCTGGCCCTGACCAAGCAATGCCGCAACTGGTACTTCAAGGAACTTACCAAGCAGGTCAAGTAAAGCAGCTTCTAGTGCTGTGACAACATGAATTGTGATCCGTAAGTCGAATGTTTGCAGCCCTCGTCCAGCGGAATCTCTCTCCGCAAAAGTCTGCCGCACCGCATTGAGGATGTTGTTGTAATTCCCAATGGATTTACCAATAACCAAATCTCTTGCATCCTCAAGCGTTTGACGAATGCGTTCTCCTCCAGGAATCTCACCAACACCTGCGTTGCCTGCATTATCTTTAAGAATTACAATGTTACGGGTAAAAAAGGGACTATGTGCACCACTGAGATTTAAGAGCATACTATCTTGACCAGCAACAGGAATGACCTGCATTTCAGTAATAATCGGTGTAGACGAACTACCTTGTTTTTTGTTCTGATCCATATTACTCACTCCTAGTTATCATAATCTTGTCTTTGGACTATTGTCCTAACAACTATGCATTATTTCAACAAGCCCATTTCTATCAGCACCTTAGAAAGTTGCTCTCTTTCACTATGGGTCATGGGGCCGGCTGGGTCCATACAAGGTCCCGCTTCAATCCCGAGTAAGGTTAATGACTCTTTAATCACTGCTGGGAAAGTACCAATGGAAAAGGCAATCCTGAGAGGCGCTAGAGCAAACTGGGCTTTGAGGGATCCTTCTAAATCGCCAGCCATATATTTTTCATAGATGTCAGCGCAAAGTCTAGGCGCTACATTGGCGCAAGATGCAATGGAACCAGTAGCACCATATAAAAGAGCTCCATAGATAAGGGTGTCTCTCCCCATAAGCACGGAGAAATCCTTCCTGCCTTGGGTCAAACGTATATATTCAGCAGTTAAGGTTAAATCACCACTGGAATCCTTAATACTCACAATATTAGGTATCTCAGCTAACTTAGCTACAGTTGCAGGCGCAAGGTTAACTGCGGTCTTAGGAGGATTGTTATAGAGAATTACGGGAAGAGATGTACTTGCCGCAATATCCTTAAAATGTTTGTATAACTGATCTTGATTTGGAGTGACAAACATAGGAGTCAAAACAGACACGGCATCTACTTTGCATTCCTCTGCCATTTGGGTAAGCATGATGCTCTCCCGGGTAGTGATCCCATTTGTACCTGCATAAACTGGCACTCTACCTTTTGTCTCATCCATAGTAACCAGCAAAATTTCCCGTTTTTCTTCAGGAGTCAACCCATAAAATTCTCCCGTAGTTCCTGTAACAAATAATCCGTGTACACCACCGTCAATCAGATAATTAATCAACTTACGCATGGCTTTTTCGTTAAATTTTTCTTCAGCCGTAAGAGGAGTTATCACCGCTGGTATAATTCCTTTTGGTGTAAAGCCTACTTTATTTTCTGTTATCTTCATTTATTTTTCCTCTCCTTAGTTCTATTTAACGTACCATACTAGGACGTTTTGGATCATACTTCCAACCAGGAATTAGATATCGCATAGCCATGGCATCATCCCGAGCGCCTTGACCAATTTTCTTATATAGTTGATTTGCTTTCTCGATCTGCTCCATATCAATTTCTACGCCAAGACCTGGTTTTTTCGGTACTTCTATCAATCCATCTACAATTTGGAAAGGTTCTTTCGTCAAATTTTCCTGGCCTTCCTGCCAAATCCAATGGGTATCAATCGCCGTAATATTACCTGGAGCAGCAGCTGCTACATGGGTAAACATGGCTAGAGAAATATCAAAATGATTATTGGAGTGGGAACCCCACGTTAAGCCCCATTCATTACATAACTGTGCAACTCGTACTGAACCCTGCATCGTCCAAAAATGAGGGTCAGCCAAGATAATATCGACAGCATGCAGATTCGCTGAGTGTCCCAATTGCCGCCAATCAGTAGCAATCATATTTGTCGCAGTAGGCATACCAGTCGCACGTCTAAACTCTGCCATAATCTCCCGACCGGAATAACCATTTTCAGGACCACAAGGATCCTCCGCATATGCCATTACATTGTGTTTGTTACGGCACAAATTAATCGATTCGTCTAAGGACCAAGCACCATTAGGATCAAGAGTGATCCGTGCCTCAGGAAAACGTTTTGCAAGTGCAGCCACTGCTTCCATTTCCTCAGCACCGCTCATTACGCCGCCTTTTAATTTAAAATCTTTAACACCGTAGCGTGCCGTTGTTGCTTCGGCAAGGCGTACAACTGCTTCGGGCGTTAACGCTGCTTCATGACGCAAACGCAACCAATCATCTTTTTCATTCGCATTACTTAGGTAAGGTAGATCTGTTTTTTTACGGTCACCGACGTAAAATAAATAAGCGAGAGTTCTTACGGCATCACGCTGCTGTCCACTACCTAGTAATGCTGCTACTGGCACATTTAGGAACTGTCCTAATAAATCCAGCAAGGGAGCTTCTATTCCTGTAAGCACATTATCAGCGCGCAAATTGATTTCGTGTGGCTGTTTTAGCACCGCTTCTTCCGCTGCAGAAGTTACTTTATGCACCGTAGATTGGGGACCGGCTGTACTTTTTCCCAATAATTTTTGTCTTATATTATTGAGAATATTGTTATAGAGACCAATGGATTGCCCCACTACAAGTGATTCGGCTTTTTCTAGTGTCCGAAGGATGCTTTCCCCTCCTGGAACCTCACCTACCCCCGTATGTCCTAGGCTATCTTTCAGTATGACTATCGTTCGAGTGAAAAATGGGCCATGTGCACCACACAGATTTAATAGCATACTATCATGTCCTGCAACAGGAATGACTTTCATTTCTGTAATAATCGGAGTACCTGTATAAGCAGCGTTGTTTACCTGAGTCGTCATATTTTAAAAGAGCCTCCTTTTATTTAAGTTCAACACGTTTAATTTCTCCAACAACAAATAGGTAGCTGACTATGGCAATAAAAGCATGTACAACAACATAGATTAGCGCACCATTAAACGATCCTGTTGATTGAATAATATAGCCAATAGCAATTGGCGTCGTAATACTTGAGAGATTACCGCAAGTGTTTAAGAGTCCTCCACTCAAGCCAGCAATTTGTTTTGGCGCCGTATCCGAGTTAACCGCCCAGCCCAGTGCACCAAGACCTTTGCCGAAGAAAGCTAATGCCATAATAGCAATAATCATCCAATGAATATCTACATAGTTACAAGCAAGCATACTCATGGACAATAACATACCAAGTACGATGGGCACCTTCCTTGCAACCGTAAGGGAGTAACCCCTTTTAAGCAAGAAGTCGGATATAACGCCACCCAAAATACCACCTAAGAAACCGAATATAGCGGGTACAGATGCAGCAAAACCGGCTTTCAAGATTGTCATTCCACGAGCCTGTACTAGATAGACTGGAAACCAAGTAATGAAGAAATAGGTAATGGCATTGATGCAATATTGAGCAACATAGATGCCTACCATCATACGATTTTTCAGCAATTCTTTTATATAGTGCATATTAGGTCCTTCTTGCTTAGCGACATCCTTTTTCTCTTGATCTACATCGCACTGCATATTAGACCCTTCTTGCTTACAAACATCTTTTTTAGATTGATCCATATCAACCAAGCCGCCGCCTTGTTCAATATACTCAATCTCAGCCTTATTAATCATCGGATGATCTTTAGGGTTATGAATCAACTTATTCCATACAAATGTAAAAGCGATTCCCAATCCGCCCATGACTACAAATACATAATGCCAACCGAAATTGTGAATAAGCCATCCCATCAGCGGTGCGAAAAATACAGTGGCAGCATATTGGGCCGAATTAAAAATAGCGGAAGCAGTACCACGCTCTGATGCAGGAAACCAAGCTGCAACAATCCGGCTATTTGCCGGGAAAGAAGGCGCCTCAGCAGCTCCAACCATAAACCGCAACGCAAACAATGTTATAATTGCTGTAGCTCCAGTAAGAAAACCTACGAAGCCTTGAAATAGAGTAAATAAAGACCAGAAAAAAATGCTATATGCATATACCTTTTTTGAGCCAAAGCGATCTAAGAAATATCCTCCGGGCAATTGAAAAATAACATAGGACCAACCGAAAGCTGAAAAGATATAACCCATTGATATCGAATCCATGTTTAATTCTTTTGCTATCGCTGGACCAGCAAGGGAAATAGTGGCACGATCGGCATAGTTGATTATGGTAATAAAGAACAATACGGCTACGACGATCCAGCGAACATTACTTTTTTTAATAGAATCTTTCATAATATATCCTCCTTATAATTTAACTTGTTAGCAGCGCTTCCGTGAATCTTGTTTTGACTAAGAGACAACTTCCGATAATAGATAAGATAGCACTAAGGTAACTGTCTGCCCTCCATTTTTTACGTTTCTTTATTTCCCAATTGGAGATAACCATTAATAAAATTTTCTCAGCCTCATTTTATTCCATTTTCGATATTTTTATTTCATATATTGAAATTCTATTTCTTTTTTAATAGTATTCTATTCATTATATTAATATTCCTTCTATTTTTAGCAAATAAATTTATTTTTCTAAATATAAATAATAATATCGACAAATCTGACTCTTATCACGACACAATGATATATATAAGAAAAGACTTGGCTTAGGCCAAGTCATCAGACGCAGGCAGAAGCCTTAGTCGTTCTTACTTGGAATCAAGGAAGTGTTATACTTTCTGATTCCGTAAAAGAAAACAAAGCACTCTTTGAGATCTTCAAAGAGTGCTTTGTTCTTAATCTTACTTATAAATTAGAACGGAATTCCTTTCCCCTACTGTCACCAACCGCCTCTTGAACCCATTCTAGCTGACAGTCGGTTGGCATAATCAATCAATATAGGTACGTATTCCATTAGTTTTTCTACCGAATACATGCTGGTAGGTCCCGAGATACTGATACCTGCAATGATTTTTCCTGTTGCATCATAAAGGGGAGCAGCGATGCAGTTAATCCCATTGTTCCATTCCTCTAAATCTACTGCATACCCTTGTAAACTTACTTTTTCAATTTCTTTTAAGAAAGTATCAGCATCAGTGATTGTGTTTAGCGTATAGCGATTGACATCGCGTTTAAAAACTTCACTTACCACTTCTGGGGTCTTACAAACTAAGACTTTTCCTAAGGCAGTACAGTAAATAGGGCGACGCATTCCAATATGAAAATAACCATATGTGCAATAGGGAGTCTCGGCTCTCGCAACATAAATGACCTCATTATCATCAAGCACTGCTAAATTCACATTCAACTTTAGGTTATTTGATAATTCTTCAAGATAAGGAAGACAAATCCGCCTAATTTCCATCGAATTAAGAACAATACCCTCATACTTTAGAAAACCGCGGCCCAAGGAGTAGTTGACTTCGTGTTGTTCAATTAAATTAAACTCTTTTAATGTATTTAATAAACGATAAGCAGTTGGTTGGTTAATTCCCGTGATTGCACTAATATCCTTTAAGCGCAGTCTCGGATTTTCATAAGAAAAGCAATTTAGTATTGTAATTGCCTTCGTAATGCTATTATTTAACAATTCCTTATTAACAGCCATTATTATCACTCCAAATTTCACATGTTAGCTACATAATTCATTATTTCGATATAATTCATTATTATATGAAATAATCCTGCATTCTAAAAGTAGTTAACTAAAAATAATATGTTTTCATTTCATTTTTTACTGAGTGATAATACTATATTTACATCATACTTAGTTAATGACACTTCAAACTTGAGCCGCCAAACTATCAACTCGCTTTATTGCATTAATTACCATTTCTTTGGATACTTCAAATGGCATACAAGCCATAGCTGTTGTTTTAGAGGAAGCTTCAGCTATAATTTCTAATTCCTCTTTTGATAAACTAGCAATTTGTCTTAAAGTGGTCGGGATTTTGCAGCGATTCGCCAGCTTTATTTCTTCCAGTATTTCTTGATCCGACTTCTCCTCTAGTGCTAAGAGGCATAAGTTCCCATATCCTACAATGAGTCCATGAGCAACACTATGGGATTTAGGCACTTTAGTGAATCCGTTATAAATCGCATGTGCCGCAGCATTACGCAGTTTTTCTCCGCCATAAATAGATGACATGCCCGCAAATAGAACAATAGCGTCTACTGTTGCATCCAACGCCGTACTATGTCTCATATTTTCTGCCGATTCCAGTGCATCCTTACCAAAATGTTTTATTATATCGTAACAAATCTGACCATTTGAAACAGCTGCCATTGTTAAACTTGTTGGTTGCATGCGCGACGCTGCAGCACGCAATTCGTACATTTTTGCTAGCGTATCGCCGATGCCGGCAGCTAACCAAGAAGATGGGGCGCCAAGAATGACTGTAGTATCAATAATGGTTGCCACTGGACACTCTGTTAGAAAAAGATTGTCGGCAAATTGACCCTTTTCATCGTACAGTACTGCTAAGGGTGTTATTGCCGCACAAGTGGCAGCAATGGTGGGAACGGTAACTATAGGCAAAAGGCATTTAGCTGCGACCGCCTTTCCTGTATCAAGCGCCTTTCCACCACCAACAGCTAAAATGAAATCCGCCTTACCTGCCATAGCCCTATCAGCTAAATGCTGAATATTAGCTCGTGAACATTCACCACCATACCAATCAGTAGCAATGATCTCAACTTTAGATTCTGCCATTTGTTTATCGATTATTTCCTGTGTTTTCTCCAGTGCTGTCTTACCACCTAAAATATAAACTCTTTTCCCTAATGTCTTACAATACTCTCCTATATACTGCAAGGCATCTGCACCACGAAATATTCTCCCAGGGAAAGGCAATTGAGTATTCATGTAATTTCCTCTCCTTCATTTTTAATTAGTACTTATGCTCATAGATAGGTTACTATGCTATACCTGCTATTTTACAAATATTGTACCAATCTTCAAAAACAGAATTTGTCCTCTAGATCATTAATAAATAAAATATATACAAAGCATTCATACTACATATGTCTTTTTCCAGGACCTGGCCTCATTGTTTTTATTTCGTTTAACTCAATACGAACTATCAGGTTACTGGCGCAGGGTTAAATAAGCATAACGCATTCTGCAGCCCCCAGTGCTGAGCCCAAGTTTGTTTACGACCGCTGGCAACTTCGATAATAAGCCGAAAGATTTCCCAGCCAATTTCTTCAATCGTTGCATTGCCAGTTGCAATTTGTCCTGCATTCACATCAATAAGATCATGCCACTCTTCTGCCAACGCGTTCCGGGTCCCGACTTTGATAACTGGCACCATGGCAAGTCCATAGGGTGTTCCTCGTCCAGTGGTGAATACTTGCACATGAATCCCAGAGGCCAGTTGCAGAGTACCACAGACAAAATCACTAGCAGGCGTTGCTGCATAAATCAGTCCTTTTTCCTTAGCCTTTTCACCAGGAGATAACACTCCTACAATCGCACTGCTACCGGATTTGGCAATAGAACCAAGGGCCTTTTCCACAATGTTTGCCAGACCGCCTCTTTTATTGCCCGGCGTTGTGTTCGCACTTCGATCCACTTCGCCAAGATCTAAGTAATGATCATACCATTTCATTTCTTGAATAAGTTTACGACCGACTTCTTCATTCGCGGCACGAGGCGTTAATAAATGAATTCCATCTCTCACCTCTGTAACTTCTGAAAATAATACGGTCGCTCCAGCACGCACTAACAAATCAGCTGCATATCCCACTGCTGGATTAGCGGTAACACCTGAAAAAGCATCACTACCGCCACACTGCATGCCAATCACTAAATCCGAAATAGGACAGGTAACCCGTTTTCGAGCATTCAATCTTTTTAACTGTTCTGTAGCCTCTTCCATAATCTTCTCAACCATTTTACTAAACCCACGTTGCTCTTGTAATACAACGATTGCTGCAGCATCACTATTTTGGCTCATTTTTTCTGGCATCAGCTTTTCACACCCCAAGCCAACAACCATTATTTCTCCGCCAAAGTTAGGATGTGTGGCAATATTTTGGAGAGTACGAATAGGAATAATCGCTTCAGGAGCATTGATCGCCACACCACAGCCGTAATTATGATTTAACGCCACTACATCTTCCACATTAGGATACTCCGGAAGTATTTCTTCTTTGATTCTTTTTACCGCATAATCAAGAACACCGGCAACACATTGAACACTGGTACTAATGCCAAGAATATTTTTTGTTGCCGCACTGCCATCTGCATTGCGAAATCCTTCAAAGGTATACCCTTCAAGAGGCGGAAGCTTTGGGGGAACCTTGCTCGCAAGGGATAAATCGTCTAAGTTTGGTGAAGTCGGCATACGAACTAATGATTCATCAATCCAACTGCCTTTAGTAATGGGACGAATTGCATATCCAATCACTTCACCATAGCGAACAATCTCCTCTTCTTGTTTTAAATCCACTAAGGCAACTTTATGCCCTTGAGGAACATGCTCTTTGAGCTCAAGACCGCAAGGAAACACTGTACCTTCTGGCAATCCTCCAGTATTGACAACAATCGCAACATTATCTATTGGGTTAATCTTAATGTAAAGAGGCGCTTCTTTTTTATTGTCAGTCAAAGTCATTCTCTCCTTTATTTCATCTTACTCTTTGATAATAGACGTAATTAGATTTCCTTCCACATCAAACTCCATATATTGTGGCTCACTTTCTGCTTCTAACCCTTCGTATTTTCCATGATTAACATCCTCATAATATGCTTCTGATAACATAATCTGTCCAATATGAAGACTATTCGGAATACGAATGATTCTTGCTTTTTCTTTGTTTACATTATTTAAAGTTCGTATACATAATTGAATGGCTTCTTTATCGGTTGCTACAACAATCGGGATTCCGGCTGATTTTAGCACTGTACTTGTCAAACAATTAGGATACATCTTTTCAGGATCCAGCTTATCAAATAACCGTTTTGTAATCGCACTAGCTAGACCAGTACCTAATCCATTTCCATGAGAACACTCTGTAATATCTAACATACACGTTCTTTGAACCTGCACACCACCTGTTGCATAATCAGTAGAGAATGTACCAGTAATATTGGGATCTACCCCCGTGCCGCTATAGTTCTTGCCAATTTCGTCAACAATGAGAACATCTGCCTCGCCTACAATTAATTGCGGCATATTAGCAGCCGCCCATTTTAACAATTCAGGTTCTCTAGCCATAATATCATCTTTGTGAATGGCTTCTATTTTACACGTTTCATCATATGCATTTTCCAAACAGGGAATAGCTAGTAAAATAGGGGCTTTTTCTAGGATTATTTTTGCATTGGCCGGTAGATTCTCAGCAATCTTCCCCATACCATCGCTATGAACACTCTCTGCACCATGCTGTTTCCCTAGACCAACTACCATCATCTTACAAGGACCACTCTCATATTCACCGCGAAATGCGTTATGAAGCTTTAGACGGCAAGATACAATAATACCATCTGATTGATAAGCTATTTTATCTAAATAAACTGGCTTTCCTAATTCTGAATAACCTAACATGACGGTGTCCATACAGGATTTTATTGGGCATCCCATACTGTCTTCTGTAATGTTATAACCAGCTAAAATTTCTCTTTGTCCTTCTGCTGTTGCTCCGCCATGACTTCCCATTGCTGGAACAATAAAAGGGATTGCATTTTTGGATTTTACAAAATCTACTATCCCTTTCGTAATAATGTCTACGTTTGCAATTCCTCTGCTGCCTGCAGTAATGGCTATATTCATCCCCGGCCTAATTTGATCGCAACATTTTTCTTTAGATAATTCTGCAAAAACAACCCCTGGTATTTCTTTTGGCGTAATAATTGGTCTTGGGAATATTTGTTTTGCATGAAACATTTTAGGAATAAGTACATCCTTTAATAAATCTGATACAACCCCACCTTTTTTAATTTTCACGGTTTACTCCTCACTTTTACACCTTTCTTATAGTAATAAAGCTTTTTAGACTCGCACATACTTCAACTACTGCAAATACCATGCCAATTGTCAGAATGTTGTAAACCTTATCTTCATACTTCATTTATCACCATAACTGTAGGAAATTCTGCAACAACTGTTGCAGAATTTCCTACATATGTTGTTTCACGCCTACCTCTAAGCGTGTATAATAAAAAAAGAACAAGTAATTCTTTCCTGGTCGTACATAAACTATAGTTAAACTTTTTTAACATATATAATCTGAAGACTTAGTTAAGGGGAGTGATCCGATTTTGTCTAAAATAGCCTTTATTGCTCCAGACAAACAATTGTTTTTGCAAGGCAAAGAAATTATCCATGAGCTTGGCTTAGAACATAAATTCGACCTTTATTTAGCAAGGCTGAATCGTGGAATTCGCCTTGCTAAGAAACTACAAAATGAAGATGTTGATGTGATTGTTTCCAGAGGGGGCACTGCTCAATTAATTATTGAATCAAAAGTAAAAATCCCTGTAGTTGAAATTCCCATTACTGGCCAAGATTTGGCCCAAGTCTTCCATGACTCCAAGAGGATAACAGGGATACCTCACCCCAAAGTTGCCATACTAGCCTACCCTAATATGGTAAATGACATTGAAGTACTTTCAAAGATTCTTGCTATTGAGTTAGTCATTTTTCCTCTGAAAACCGTCGAGGATATTCCTGCAAAAATAGCGGAAGTAGCAGCAACAGATGCCAATATTGTAGTGGGTGGAATCAAAACAGTACTGTTAGCTGCAGAAAAAGGCTTACAGACTCACCTTATACGATCTGGAGATTTTTCCATTCGGTCCGCCTTTCTTGAAGCGCAAAAAATAGCCTTAGGCCGAAAATTCGAGAAAGAACGAGCCCAAGAATTCAAAGCATTAGTGGACTATTCCCTAGAAGGTATTATTAGCATCAATCAAGAGCGAGTCATTAAAGTTTTTAATAGGGCAGCCGAGCGGTTATTAAATCGTTCTGCCAAAGATATGCTCGGCAAGAAAATAGACTCCCTGCTCAATTTTATAAACGTTGAAACATGTCTATTAGAAGGTAAACAATCCATTGGCCAAGTTATACAACTTGGTGCTATTTGGATTACCTTTAACATTGCACCTATCATTGTCGACCAAGCTATCATTGGCGTCATCATTACTTTCCAAGATATTACACGTATTCAAGAAATGGAGCTTAGAATTCGCAATGAAGTAATCGCTAGGAAATTCGTTGCCAAATATAACTTTGGTGATATCTTGGGAGTATCCTCTCAAATTATTGAAAGCAAACGAATTGCCCAGGAAATATCTTCTATTGATGCCACTGTATTAATCTCTGGTGAATCAGGCACGGGCAAGGAATTATTTGCCCAAAGTATTCACAACGCAAGCCCTAGAAAGAATGGACCTTTTGTTGCCATCAACTGTGCCGCCTTACCACAAAGTTTGCTTGAAAGCGAACTCTTTGGTTATGTCGAAGGAGCATTTACAGGAGCAGTCAAAAAAGGAAAGCCAGGTTTATTTGAAATGGCTCATAGAGGCACCATATTTCTTGATGAAATTTCAGAAATGGACAAATACGGGCAAAGCCGATTACTACGGGTATTGCAGGAAAAGCAGGTCATGCGCCTAGGAGATGACAAATATATTCCTGTAGACATAAGGATCATTGCCGCTACTAATAAAAATTTAGCAGAACTTATTAAAGAAGGGAATTTCCGGCAGGACCTTTTTTACAGACTTAAAGTGCTAACAATGACGCTGCCGCCATTACGCAATCGAAGCACGGATGTAAAATATCTCGCACAACACTTTTTGCAACACGATCAAAGAAAGTACCTTAAACAACTGGAAATTACGTCCTCAGGCTACGACTATCTAGCGAACTACTTTTGGCCAGGAAATGTTAGAGAACTAAAGTTTTTTATTGAAAGACTTGTCGTAATAGCAAATGAAAAAATCATTACTGAGATAGTACTCCAAAAGTATTGGGACGACAGAGAATCCGCTCTAGAGCTTGCTAATGATACACTTGAGGCGCCTTTACTATCAGAGGAAGATCGCATTATTTCTGCATTAGCACAATATAATTCGAATATAACCCAAGCAGCTAGATTCTTAGGTATGGATCGAAGTACACTTTATCGCAAACTTAAAAACTATAAAATCGAGGTCAAGAAAACCTATTAGGGAAAATAACATTTTCTTTTAAGATAGCCAAAAGCCGCTTAAAACGTATCGTTTTAAGCGGCTTTTCCAGAGAGTTATTTATACTTTAAATTGGGCTATAATGGATCGAAGTTCTTCAGACATTTTCGCTAAGGCTTCACTGGAAGCGGCGATCTCTTCCATCGAAGCAGACTGTTCCTCAGTTGATGCTGAAACAGTTTGCGTATATCCTGCTGTCGCACCACTAATTCTGTCGATTTCCTTAATTGAGGAAACAATTTGTTCGCTCCCACCTGCTACCTGTTGAATGGCAGCAGAGATATCCCGGATTTGATCGGAAACTTGCTCAATTAAATTCAAGATTTCCCTGAAGGCTTTGCCTGCTATATGAACTACTTCTGAACCTCGCTTGACTTCTTTCGTCCCCTCAGACATTACATTAACCGCGATTTCTGTATCCCCTTGAATTTCACCAATGAGTACTGCAATATGCTTTGCTGCGTCCTCGGATTGTTCAGCTAGTTTACGAACTTCTTCCGCTACCACAGCAAACCCTCTGCCCTGCTCGCCAGCACGTGCGGCTTCGATAGCGGCATTTAATGCAAGGAGATTTGTTTGGCCGGCAATTCCAGCAATCGTATCAACAATTTGACCGATCTCTTTGGAACGATCGCCAAGTTTTTCAACAACCTGGGCTGAATTTGTTACTGTTTTTTCGATATTTTCCATCTGTTTTGTAGTATCTTCGATTGCCTTACCACCATTTCGGGCAGCAAGTGCAGTCTTCTCGGCAGTGGCTGCTACATTTTCAGAATGAGCAGCTACCTGCTGTATACTAGCAGACATTTTTTCAACAACATCCGTAGCAGCATCGACTGCTTGCATTTGGGAAGCACTGCCTGAAGCCACTTCCGTTATCGTTTCAGCTACTTGATTGGCAGCTATAGAAGATTGTTCTGCACTTGCCGTAAGTTCCTCAGAAGATGCTGCAACCTGTTCTGCTGAGGTAGCAATTTGTTGAACCAAACCGCGTATTTTTTTCACCATAGTATCAAAATAAATTCCCATTGCATCTAACTCGTCTTTACCCGCGACACTCTGTGTTGTCGCCCCACCAATAACAGCCACTTGTGAAGTTAAGTCACCTTCCGCCATTTTTTCGATCGCTTGATTCAAGCGTATAATGGGTTTCGTTAAACGCCTTGAAATTAGAATACCAAAACCACAAGCAGCAATAAGAATCAAACCGATTGTAATAAGGGAGGACCTTAAAAATGGAGTTAACTTTACAAAAATCTCTTTCTCTGGAGCATTAATCCCTAAACTCCATTGAGTCCCAGGAACAGGAGCGTAAGCTACATACTTTGAAATGCCCCCGTCTACGTAATTACCAGTTCCAGTTTCACCGTTTACCATTTTATTTATTACAGCTTTAAGTTGATTATTTCCATTAGGATCCTTTAATATATTGGTCTTCATGACTTGTTCTTTATCAGGATGAATAATGATGAGTCCGTCACCTTGAATAACATAAGCATAACCACTTTGTGCAACCTTAATTTCATTAACACGCGAAATGAGAGCATCAATAGGGACTGTACCGCCTAGAGCACCTATAATCTGGTTATTCTTTTTGATCGGAGCAACAACAGATACTACCATTTTGCCATCCGCCTTAGAAATAATAGGATCGGTAGTTACCACTTTGCCAGTTGACATGACCTGTTTAAAATAGTCACGATCAGCGATATTCGTTCGATCACCCGATGTATGAATGGATTGCCCCTTTGCATCTACAAGCCAAAACCGTGAATAAATCGGATTACGCTTGATCTCTTCTTTTAAATAAGTAAGTGCACCTTGCGTATCTCCGTTCACAACACTTTGATTCGTTGCTAATATGGAAACCTCGATTTCACGAGTGCTTTTCCACGTTCCAATATCTTCAGCATAAGCACTTGCTCGGTGGATAAGATCCTCCTCAACATCGGAAACTAATATGCTTTTTGCATTGTAAAAATTACATACTCCTAGAATACTCAATGTAAGTAATAAGCCAATCACTAAAACAGCAGTAACCTTTACCTGAATACTTTTTCCCATCCATTTAAGCAAATTCATAAAAAAATTCTCCTCCGCCTCATTTTTCACTTCTTGCCCAAATTGCTAGCTACCTACCTTGAAACTCTACCTCTCTCCCAAATAAAAATAGCACCTGCCCAAAGCAAGTGCTAATTAACTCATCATAATTAATTATGATTCACTAGCAACCTGGCAATCATAGACAACTCGTCTTTAGACCCATAGCTTTGCGTCCCAATTTTTCAATTGGTTTGCCAATATTTCCTTTTTAATATTGTTCATTGTACACCCAATAGCCAAATTCGTCAAATAATGCCAAAATACAACGTTAAGAGTCATTTTTCAGCCTTGACTTGGGGGGCACATACACTATAAGATTTGAGATGTCTTAGTATCTTATCAATCTTATTAAATACTCATGGAAGAAGTGATGACTTTGGACACTATAATCGTCTTTATTCTTTTTTTTAGTTCTCTGCTTTTCAGCATTTATCATGATATTTCTATTATTTATTCTTTGCTTTTGGGGCTTCTAGGTTTTTCCTTACTTTCGTTACGTCGAGGTTATACCCTAACAAATTTATTTAACATGATGATGATTGGTTCAAAAAAGTCCCTTATCGTAATCAAAATTTTTGTACTGATCGGCGCAATAACAGCTGTTTGGCGAGCCAGTGGCACGATCTCCTTTATCGTGTATTATGCAATTGCCTTTGTCAGTGCAAAATACTTCATACTATCCGCCTTCTTACTCTGCTGTCTAGTATCCTTTCTACTTGGAACCTCATTTGGCACGGTTGGAACCATCGGTGTAGTGCTCATGGTATTAGCTAAAGGGGGTAATGTTGATATCAACATGACGGCAGGTGCCATTATCGCAGGAGCCTATTTTGGTGATCGCTGCTCTCCTATGTCTTCGAGCGCTAATCTTATAGCATCTTTAACAGATACTAAGCTGTATATAAATATAAACAATATGATGAAAACTTCGATTTTACCATTTATCCTTTCAATTATAGGTTATACCTACTTATCAAATGCGAATCCTCTGTCCTTCTATGACACGCAAATGACAGACGAGATATTGAAATCTTTTGATATAAGCATAATTACCTTATTTCCCGCTGCCATTATACTCCTTTTAGCCGCCTTTCGCATTGATGTAAAATTATCAATGGGCATCAGCATACTTTCTGGTATCTTGATTGGCCTTTTTGTTCAACATCTATCCTTTTCACAAATGGCAACTTACATTATGACAGGCTACACGATGGAACATGGCGGCTTCTTTGCCAATATCATTCAGGGTGGCGGCCTATATTCTATGCTGAAAGTTGCTCTTATTGTTTTAATTTCCTCTTCCTACTCCGGCATTTTTGAGGGAACTGGTTTATTACAGCCAATTGAACAATTTTTCGAAAGACTTAGCGAAAAAATCAGTGTCTACCCTACTACGATACTATCCAGCATCGCTACCGCTGCTTTTAGCTGCAATCAAACCTTGGCAGTCATGCTCACCCATCAATTTGCCTATAAGATCTATGAGAAAAAACAACGTAACAAGTACCAATTGGCCCTCGACATGGAAAACACGGTCATCCTGCTCTCCGCTGTCATCCCCTGGAATATTGCAGGGGCTGTTCCTGCTGCGGCACTCGCAACAGATTCAGCCTTCATCCCTTATGCTTTCTATCTTTTCCTTGTTCCCCTAGTTAATTTATCTTTTTCATACAAGGTGAATACTTCAACTACCAATTCCAATACTACTAGCAAATAAAGGCACCCCCATACTCTACGACCCGCCCTCCTCCTATTAATCAAATTAAAAGGATGTTCAAATCTTACATACAATCCCTAGTTCAAATTACACTTCGAGTGCTTCCAAACGAAAAATGCCCTAAAGTTCATTCGATCTGAACTTTAGGGCATTTTTGTGCAGTTAAGCTAATACACGTTTGATATAAGCGGCAATTTCGTCATTTTTGCAATTTGCGAAGAAATACTCTTGGAATTTCTCTCCACTTACTGCACCTTTTAATAACTCTTGATCAATATTTTTTAATATTGTCAGCATATCTTGATGAGTTACTTTTTTAACTTCATCTAAGATTTTCTTGTTGCGTTGTTCTGGGATTACTCTATCTTTTGGATATCCTTGTCCGCTTTCGCCTAGAAACAATTTTTCAAAAATATATTCAAGGTTTAATTCAGCACCCCAGCCAAATCCTTTGGCAAAGGGTAACGCAATTGCATTTCCATCATTGATTTGAGCAAACATATAGGCATCGGATGGATCGACCACATGTCCACATAACACTCCTGGAAAGGAATTGCAGGATAACATAGCACCTTCTCCTGTGCCACATCCTGTTATAACATAATCTACTGCCTTTGAGTTTAACAAGATCGCTGCCAGAATGCCATTCTGTACATAGGTCAATTGCGCTTTATCTTCTGCACCATACATTCCGTAGTTGAATACTTCATGTCCCATAGGTTCTACCACTTTTTTCAAAGCGGAACAAATCATTTCATTTTTAGCCGCTTGGCTATTTTCATTGATTAATGCAATTTTCATGTTTTTACGCCTCCTATAATCCAATTCTAATCTTATGGTTGTTTCCCAATATAAGCTAAGATACCGCCATCTACATAAAGGATATGTCCGTTAACGAAATCAGAAGCATCAGATGCTAAGAATACGGCAGGGCTCTGTAAATCTTCAGGTGTTCCCCAGCGAGCAGCCGGTGTTTTTGCAATAATAAAGCTATTGAATGGATGTCCCTCTTCTCTTAGAGGTGCTGTTTGTGGGGTTGCAATATAACCAGGTCCAAGGCCATTACATTGGATATTATACTGTCCATATTCTGATGCAATATTTCTTGTCAACATCTTCAATCCGCCTTTAGCAGCTGCATACGCAGATACTGTTTCACGTCCAAGTTCACTCATCATCGAACAGATGTTGATAATTTTCCCATGACCTTTTTTAATCATGGATGGTATTACTGCTTTTGCTACGATAAAGGGTCCATTTAAATCGATATCGATTACCTGACGAAATTCTGCTGCTGACATTTCATGCATCGGAATGCGTTTAATAATACCAGCGTTGTTTACAAGAATATCAATGATACCAACCTCTTGTTCCACTTTGGCTACCATGGCTTGTACTTCTTCTTCCTTCGTCACGTCAGATACATAGCCAAAAGCATTGATTCCAGCTTCTTTATAAGCTTTGATTCCTTTATCCACCAAATCTTGATTTATATCATTAAAAACAATCTTTGCACCTGCCTCAGCATAAGCACTCCCAATTGCAAAACCTATCCCATACGATCCGCCAGTTACTAATGCAACCTTTCCCTCTAGGGAAAACTTTTTCAAAATATCCATTCTATTTTACCTCCTTTTTATTTAAAACCCCTATTGCTAGATTCTTGCTTTTCTTACCTATGAAAGCAGTATATCATACTAATATTTCATAATCTTGTCATTCTTTCTTATAAATATTGCATATCTTGAACAAGCCCATTATAATTAGCATAGAAAGGATGTGTACTATGGAGAAATTCACATCTTGCAAGTTAGCAATCTTGGAATGCCTGAAAAACAAATATTATGCAATCGCCCATTTGCATAAAGAAGAGAAAATCATGGATATGCATATCCATGATTGTTACGAAATCTATTATTCCATTTCTGGTGGAAAACAGTTTCTGATCGATAATCGGTTTTATGATATTAATCCAGGAGATTTATTTATTATCAATCAATTTGAGAGCCATTATCTAACCCAAATCAATAACATGGTTCATGAGCGTATTATTATCTCGATTCACCCTGATTTTTTAAAGGAAATTTCGACGACAAAAACAGACCTTAACCATTGTTTTACCGAGCGTAATCAGCTATTCAACCATCGCATTTCATTAAACAAAGAGCAGCAGCATCGCTTTCTTTATTATATTGGCAAAATAACTACCTTAAATGAATTCGGCAGTGATATACTCGAACGAGTAGCTTTTATGGAAATGATGGTTATGATCAATAGTTTATTTATCAATAACCATAGCTCAGAAATAGCAGATTCCAACTTTCAGTACAATCAACAGGTGCAAGAAATCCTGACCTACATCAATCAACATATTACCGAGGCTATTACGGTAGAACAGCTGGCAGAGCAGTTCTACATCAGTACCTCTTATATCTGCAGGATTTTCAAGGCAACTACAGGCACCACGATTAATAAGTACATTAATGCCCGCCGTATTACCATCGCAAAATCTTTATTAACGATGGGCCACGGAGTCGGTGAAGTATGTGAGAAGTGTGGCTTTAATGATTACAGCAACTTCTTAAAAGCGTTTACAAAAGCAGTTGGCATATCTCCAAAAAAATATGGTCAATATAGTGCAAGTTAACGACAGGCTATAGACTCTATATGCCTCAAAAGATAATTCTAAAACCTTATAAAACAAAAAATCCTCGACAACACTACATGAGTAGTATGCCGAGGATTTTTTATGTAGAGACAAGCCATATCATCGTTCGCGAGATTTACTGTGGTTTCTTGCAACACAAAAGGATAGCCGAAATGATTGCCGTGAGAGGTATTGCATAAATCAAACCAATACTGCCTATTATCGCCCTAATTAATTCGGTCATAATACCTTGTGTATTGATTATATGGGTAAAAGACACACCATTATAGCTAGCTAGCAATAGTAATGATGGCATAAAACCACCTACATATGCCAAAATCAAAGTATTAACCATAGCCCCCATCATGTCACTGCCAACATTCATACCGCGTTTATACAGATCTCTCCATCCAATTTTCGGATTTGCAGCCCATATTTCAGATTGAGCTGAAGCTATGGAAATTGTTACATCTATAATAGCCCCTAACGCACCAATGATTATACTCGCAAACAATATGCCTTGAAAATCGATTGAAGGCATACCCATTTTTAGAGTAACAGCCTCTTCTGTATCAATACCCGTCAAATGCATGAGTTGTATTGTCATATAGGATAATAAACCTGCAATAAAAACACCACCCCAAGTACCAAGCAAAGCTGCCCATGTTTTTTTTGTAAAACCACCAACTAACATAAGTACAAGTAGGCTTATAAATCCACAATACAATAGAGTCAGCAAATAGATATTTAACTGTGAATGCATAGTATGCGCTAAAAAACCATGCCAAAGCAAAAACAAAACAAGTCCAATGCCTATTAATGACTTAACACCTGTAATTCGTCCAAAAATAAATAATCCTAATAATAATATACCTAATAATAATATGAAATATGGAATTCGATAAAAATCACCTATATAATAGCCTTCTATTCCATTTTCATTGAGAATTTCGATAACCAAACGATCTCCGGGGTTTACAACTAAATCAAAAATCTGTTGCTTCGCAGCAATAGAATGTCTAATTTCTACGATTTGACCTTTATTTGCCCCAGTTTCTAACCGTACTTTAACCAATTCCTCTTGATAATAATCTGGGTGTTCATCAATAAGCATACTCTTTGATAATACGATTGCATTTTCATAATGAGAAGAACTAGAGTCAACAATGTTTTTTGTTTGTGTATCAAACTCAAAATAAGTAAATAGAAAAGCCATCAAACCTAAGAATATTAAAGAATAACAAATCGTATACCATCTCTGTTTCAACAGATTCCCCCCATTACTGTAAAATAGTAAACTATAACATATACTTCATAAATGCTAGCTAAACAAGCTCAGTTAGTGTTAACCTTAAGGGAAAACATAAGGAGAAAACAACGCATCGATTTGCTTTACCCATGTAATTTTAATAATAGGAAATTCTTTTCCTTGATACTCATTGGTTTCTATAATTCCTTGAATTTGATACCAATTTCCATCAGTGTAATTCGCTGCATCTTTAATTTCGCACAAGAGACCATAAGGAGAAGCATCTGCCACACAACATCCAATAACATATCTAACCAAAGAGAACCGATTGGGAGATGTTGATGAACCCTTAAAAATAAATCCCTTCATCTCAATCTCTTTCCCTGCATAATCCTTAGGATAACGATTAATTTCAGACATAACCCCAAGAAAGTTTTGATCCGAAACTTTTATAAAGTTTGTTTGTCGAAGTTCATTCGCCAATGGCCGGTATTCTCTGTTAGAAACTTCATTGGAAATCTGACTATTCAAGCCTTTATTATTAACTAAGCTTGCGTTAAGAGATGAATTCGGTAATATAAAAGCGATTAACAAGGTCAGAACGAACGGGGAATATTTCCAATATGTTCTATGACTATGAGATCCGCATACAGACTGATTCCATGCCTTTTTTAAATTCCAACACTGTCTTAGAAACATCATAAAGAGTATATATCCGGATATTTTGATTAAACTCGTAACTCTGGGATGAACGTATAAAGTTAGCTGGCTAGTAGTGATTATTGAAAATAACAGTATAATAAATCCCAATAATAGTACAACTCTTACGAAAATATCCCTGTTTAATTGCGGCATTTCTAACGTGACCTCACTTCTATAATATATTAATTAATAGATACGTTTCCAATACGCATAATAGCGAAACTATCGCCACCAAGAAAATCACAAACCGTAAACGAAAAGTATGTAAAAGCATTAACGTATTCTTTATATCTATCATTGGACCGAAAACCATAAAAGCAACAAGTGATCCCGTCGTAAAACTAGTGCTAAATGATGAAGCAATAAATGCATCGGCAGAGGAACAGACCGAAATTGCAAATGCAAATAACATCATTACGATGATTGACAGGAGCGGTTCATGACCAATATTCAAAAGAAGTCCTCGAGGTATAAATGTCTGTACAGTCGCACCTATAAATGATCCAAGTATTAAATACTTTCCCATTTCAAAAAACTCATTACACGCATCATCTAGAACATTCAAGAATTTTTCGCGCAACAGCACTTTATGTTCACTATGCGAGTGACATGTACAACCGCAATTATGATTATGGCTATGTTCCATATCTTTTAACTCCGTACCTTTAAACAACTTACTGATTAACCATCCTGTGGTAAAGGCTATTAAAAAAGCAACACTTATCCTAGTTAAGGCCATTTCACTGCTATTAAAAGCATATGTCGTAGCAGTAGCTACTACTGGATTAATAATAGGGGCAGAAAGCATAAATGCCACTGCAGAATATAGCGGTACCCCCTTCATTACTAACCGTCTAACAATTGGTACCATTCCACAATCACATGCTGGAAAAATCATTCCCAAAAAACACGCTAGCATAATGCTATATGTTTTATTCTTAGGCAACACTCTACGAATCAATTCCTCGGAAACGAAATTATGTAATAATGACGAAACGATTACACTGATTAAAATAAAAGGCAATGCTTCAATAATGATTCCTAAGAATATTGTTTTAAAGTTAAGAATAATTTTCCACGTAATTAAGTCTACATCGTTTTGTATATACTCTAAAACTAAACTGGAAATATCCAAACTAATCCTCCTAGCCTTTATGTTTAAGATCCCACTCATTCATAAGAGTGGGATCTTATTGCTATTAAATAGTCACTGTATAACTATAGAATCTCTTATATAGTTTTTTTAAAAATATTAATTGATGAATAAGAATATTCTTATTTACAAATTGTAATCTATTAATCAAAAACTCGCAATCTTTTTAGTATCAAAATTATGCCCGTCAGAGGTCGGTCTATGGGTGTTTTACTTTATCAAGTAGCAACCTAATTGCTTTCTCCAGTCTAGTGCTACAGCCCTCAATTTATTTTTCTGAGACATCAACCTGTCCCTTGTCTCGTAAAGTTAACCTCTAAACAAGAAGACAGAGATGCATCTGCCCCCTCACTGAGAGTAATCTTTACATTCATTCTTGATGCAAGTAATACATTTCACTTTGTCATGCTTAAAAGACAGCCTCTTTTAACATAAAATGACTACCTTTCACCATTCCTTCTAATGTATAAATACATATAACTAACAAGCAGCAACAGCGTTATCCCCGCAGCACCGATTGAGATATGGGTACTCACTCCATATTTCGTAGCAAGAGTATAGATAACTACTCCTAAAAACATAAATACATTTTCTACAAAATTTTGGACGGCAATGGTCTTGCCCTCACCAACAGTACTATGACCGACCTGCTGTAGACAAGTATTCATCGGTACAATATAAATACCGCCCATCACCCCAATGAGTAATAAAAACACGATGGCGGCTTCGATACTTCTAATCATCAAAAAAGTCAGTATACATCCTGCCATAACATAGCCAAACCAAATGGTACGCCTATATGTCTTAATGCTAATCAGATATGGCGTCACCACAGCACCAATTGCAATCCCTACGCCAGTAACAGCAATAATCATACTAATTGAGGTGCCACTAGTAATGCCCAACGTAAGAGGTGCCCACGCAAAAATAACCATACGGAGGACAGCGGAAGCTAGCCAAAATGATCCCGTACCAATTAAAGAATAATGACTCTGGGGATTTCTAAGTAAAATTCTGATGTCATTAAAAAATTCAACAATTGAATTTTTATATGTAATCGATCGATTACCTACGTCTTTGGGGATCATGGTATTGATGCCAATTGATGTGCAATAAAGTAGTAGGGAGATAACCAGTGCTAACGTGATTGATAGATCAGATAAAAAGCCCCCCACCACTGATCCTAGAAGAATGGCAACAATCGTATAACCTTCTAGTCCAGAATTAGCCCTAAGTAACTCATCGTCACCCCGGGTCAGAAAAGGCAGAATACCATATTTAGCTGGGCTATAAATGACCGCACCAATCCCCACTACCCCATAACTTAGCGCTGGATTACAACCAAGGAGCAGCAGCAATACACCCATTGTTTTGACTATATTTGCGATAATAAGCACCTTAGCTTTAGGTTTCTTGTCAGCAAAACGTCCAACCCATGGTGACAATAAGATATAAGAAGCTAAAAAGATACTCTGTACAAATGGTAAGTAATACTCAGGATAAACATCTCGTTTTATAATCCCTAAAGCTATAAACAAAATCATATTATCAACAAAAGCCGATAAAAACTGAGCAGTAAACAGCGCCTTTAAAGGCGATAACCTACTCATTATTTTGCCCTCCGCTACTGGCCATAGTCTTAAGGGTAACATAATCTGTTTTACCAGTACCTAAAAGGGGTAATTTATCGACTATAAAAACGTCACTAGGCATAGCCAGCATACTTTGATTTGCTTGACTCATAAAATCTCGCAGCAGTTGCTTAGAAGCATTTTTCTCCATCGTATATAATACAATTTTTTCTCCTTTTTTAGTATCAGGAAGGTTAATAGCAGCATTACGATTAGTACCAAAACATTTTTCTGCAGTCTGTTCCACTGCATCTAAACTAACCATTTCCCCTGATACTTTGGCAAAACGTTTCAATCTGGAACGAATGCTTACAAAACCATCCTGGTCAACACTAACAACATCACCGCAATCATACCACTGGGGTGCTGGCACAAAACCTTTGCCATATAACAGATAACCTGCCATGACATTGGGACCTTTTACAAAAAGGTTGCCCCCCTCTTTAATTCCCGGTACCGTTTCTGTACGCCACTCGATGCCTGGAAGAAATCTACCCACTGTGCCAAAGCGGTTAAAAAGCGGCGTGTTTATACAGAGCACTGGCGCTGTTTCCGTCGTACCATAACCCTCAAAAATACGAAGACCAAATTTATCTTGCCAAATTTGTCGCACCTCATCCCGCAGTTTCTCTCCGCCAGCCAGTACATAACGCAAACTATAAAAATCATACTGATGAGCATATTTAGCATAGCCGTGCAAAAAAGTAGGCGTCCCTAATAACAATGTGACATTGCGGTCATAAGCAATCTCCGGCACAATTTTATAGTGCAGCGGCGATGGGTACAGAAACACTTCAACACCACTCAGCACAGGAAGTAATGTGCCAGCTGTAAGGCCAAAGGAATGAAACATTGGCAATGCATTGAGCATCTTATCGCGGTGAGAATAGTCTATAGCGCAAGAAATCTGGTTAATATTTGCAATAATATTCCCATGCTCTAGTAACACACCTTTCGGCTTACTCTCACTGCCGCTAGTAAACAGGATAACTCTAGCCGCACCTGCTGCTTCTACTCTTCTCAAATATTTTACCAAGCCATAAATCTTATCAATCCAGTTCATCTGTGCTTTTATATCTTCCAAATAGACAATCTGGAATTTAGTAGCGAGTTTAGCCACAAGCTCTTCAAAATGCCCTTTTTCAATAAATAAGCGGGATGTCAAAATGGTCTTGGCACCTGCCGTCTCGCTACAATCAAGATTATTTTGCACACCAGCACTAAAGTTAAGAATTGCTGGAGTTTTGCCTAGATAAAATAAAGCAAACAGGGTGATCAGATGTCCGATTGAATTAGGAAGCAGCACACCTATGTTTTCCTGCTCTATTAGTAAGGGACGTAGTTTACCTGCTAAGACATAACTCCCGATAATCCCTTTGCAGTACGTAATGGTGCCATTAATATCCTCAGCCATAATCTTACTACTGCCATGTACCTTTTTGGCATCTAATAATTTGTCAAATAAATTAACACGCTTTTCTTGTTCCTGCCGAGCTTTAAACAACCCTTGTTGCAGCATATCCAGAATTTTATTACTGCTTTCCTGTTTTTGTTGCCGAATATTTTGAGTGCTTGAGACTACAAGTTTTCTTTTCTGATCAAAAAAGAGACTGACTTCAGGAAACCAACAGGACTTTACCTTATCTTGCATCCTAGACATTTTCGAACGTTCTAATCCAAGGAAAATTACCGGATATAAAGTTGCTGATGCTTTAAGGGCAATGAAGCCTATACCGCTATAAATTTTCATCAAATTACCCGTTGTTGTAATCCGCCCTTCAGGGAATAGAACCACTGGTGTACCGGTCTTAACAATAGAAACTATTTTTTTCAACGAATAGGGATTGAACGGATCTACCGTAATATGATTGACCCACCTCAAGACAAAGCGAATCTTTTGTGCAATTTGTGTATTTACAACAAAGCATGTACCACTGGGTAAGTAGGCATATAAAAAAATGGCATCAAGAAATGAAACATGATTTGGTAATACTATCGACGGGCCCTCAAAAGAAAGTTCTTCCCTGCCAACCACCCTTGTATTAAATAATAATTGCAAGAACCATCGTAATAATGTCTTCATACTTTCCTCCTTCTTTTAGCTAAACAACTTGCGCACTGAGGAAATAATTTTTGCCTTTAATATATCAAATTCGGGTAACACATCATGAAAATATGGATACTGGGCCAAGGGTTGTAGCATGATTCCCGTATAGATCGTAATCCAAAGATATACGTCTTGAATCGGTATATCTCCACGTTTCATACCCTCATCAATAATTTTCCGTATAATAAAGTGAGGTTTTATTTCCTCCGGTACCATATCCCACAAAAAGTACTGGGACAGTAATGCAAATTGAATCTCATTGGGATACTTTCGATACAAATCATAAGTAACTTCAACAATCTTGCAAAGTTTATTCACAGATTTATCATCCCTAGCATCAACTTGTGCTAGTTGCCTAGTATATTCACTAATTATGGCACTAAAAATATAAAGAGCCATGTCTTCTTTTCCTTTGAAATGCTTATACAAGGCCGCTTCCGATACCCCGGCAGCCTTGGCAATATCTCGCACAGACACCGCATTATAGCCTTTAGCAGCAAATAATTCCAAGCTTGTTTTCAAAATAACGCCTTTTTTCCCCTCATGTACAAATAGGTTTTCCATATTCTTTCCTCCATAATTCAGCAGAAGTCGACTTAATTATATTATTGAAAATTGTCTTGTCAAGAATACTTCTCCACTCAAACTTAACACCAACAGGTTCACTTCCATCTTTATACTGTTTCCTTTTCAATTTTATCTGCCCGGAACAGTAGAATACCAAGCCCGGCGATTAAGTGCTTTAACGTATGTCCGCTAATGACATGATGAGTCATTTCAAAAATATGATAATCTTGCATTTCAAATCCCTTTGCAATTATGTAACTGCTTAGTAATATCCAGTAATACCGATCCCCTGTAGATTTCTTGGGAAAGAGAATCAAAATGAGAGGCACAATAATCATTGGAAGATATTGTACCAATATATAGAGACGTAAATCCCCTGCCCCTGCTAGTTCTGTAATGAGCCAATAAAATACACTACATACACCGCTTAAAACTAGGGGAACGAATACGAAACCTCCCACCCGCAGTCCAAAACGTTCTGCGCATATACATGCTGTTAATGTAGCAAATCCTAGAGTCATGGGCAATCGATCCCAGAATAAAGTACTGTTCGATGGTTGCAAATGATAATATGCTGATCCAAATCCAACAAACGTGATTGAACAAAAGAAGAATCTCCACATAAATGTCATCTTAGACCAAGGCCAATGCCTCGTACGTATTAAACCCACAATACCAGCAATAATAAAACTGATATTCGAAATAACATTACTTCCATTCTCAATTCCCCATCGCCTATCAACATCGGAAAAATTATGATAACTAATATCTTGCGGGATGGCGGGTAATTTTGCCACAATACCAACCGCCAATAAAATGACTGCTACTAAACAGGCAATTCGCAAATAATAGGTTTTGTAATTTATGATTTCGGATACTGTTCTCAACATTTCAAGCCCTCCAGTTTGGTTAACGATCGTTAACCAAACTATAATACAATCCTATTACTCTGTCAATCTATTTTATATTTTTTTTTATCCGATTGACACTCTCCCTCGACTGCACCACCTTCTGAATTTTTGTTAAGAAAAGACTTGGCTTAGGACAAGTCCTCAGACGCAGGCAGAAGCCTTAGTCGTTCTTACTTGGAATCAAGAAAGTGTTATACTTTCTGATTCCGAAAAAAAAAGAGCCCGAAGGCTCTAAAATCATTTAACGATTTTTCAGTTGGATTTTTGATTTATTACCGGAGCCAGAGATGGCTTCTCAACGTTTACCTTTATTCTCCTTTTCATGAAATCATCCAACAACGTATATACAACAGGTACAACCACCAGCGTCAAAATGGTTGAGGTAATCAAACCACCGATAATCGCATGAGCCATAGGAGCACGCGATTCGGCTCCTGGCCCAATTCCTAATGCTAGGGGAAGCATCCCAAAGATCATAGCTGTTGTTGTCATCAGAATCGGTCGCATTCTGACAACAGCCGCTTCCACCAATGCCTGATTTCGTTCGATCCCTTCTTCTATACGCTGCTTAGCAAAATCAATCAATAAAATCGCATTTTTGGTCACGAGGCCCATCAGCATGATAATACCAATCAGAGACATCATACTGAGCATACTATGAGCAGTTAAGAGACCTAGTATCGCCCCTATAATTGCTAATGGCAGTGCCAGCATAATGGCAAATGGTTCAATATAGCTCTCAAATTGGGCAGCAAGCACAAAGAAGATAAAGAGCACCGCGGCAGCCAGCGCCATTGCTATGCTTTCAAAGGCATCCGCCATTTGCTGTGATTGACCTGTAGTAACAAATTTATATCCTTGCGGTAATTTTACTTCTGCTAACTTTTTGTTTAGTGCTGTATTGAAATCACCAAGAGAGGCTCCACTTAAATTTGCCGAAATAGTGATCTGCTCCTGACGGTCATAACGCTGAATTTGCGTTGGACTTGTTGCATAGACCATCTTTGTTACCTGTGATAACGGAACCATAATAGCCTGCCCGTTTTTATCCCGTTTAGAGCTTGCTGCATATATATTGTTTACATCTGCTAAACTCTTGCGGTCACCTGGTGCTAAGATAAGTCTCACATCATAAGAATCCTCTTCATCTCGAAACTGGGTTACAACGGTTCCATTAAACATGGTCTGAAGAGTACTGGCAATATTGGAAGTGGAAACACCGAGATCTGAAGCCTTGTCACGGTCTATCACAATTTGGGCATCCGGTTTGCCAGCTTCATAGCTTGAAGAGACATCGATTGCACCAGGTATGCTAGCCACAATTCCCTCTACGTGTTCCGCTATCTCAGCCAATTGATCTAGGGATGTTCCCTGAATAACAAGAGAGATTGGCTTACTGCTAGACATACCCGATTTTTTGGAAACACTGACTTGCACACCGGCAATGCCACTTAATTTTTCACGAAGGCTTGTAACGATTTGATCATCACTCACCTTACGATCACTTTTTGCAGTTAGTTTTGTAAAAATATTAATATTGTTAATATCTGCAGAACTATAGGTCAAAGTCACTTGTGGTATTGTACGAATAATTTGAGACATATTATCGGCAATTTCACCTACAACTTGTGGGCTCTTACCAGGATCAACCCTTGCAGACACTGTAATTTCACCAGCATCGGAATCAGGAACAAAGGTCGAACCGAGTAAAGGCAGCAGCATTAAACTTCCTACAAAAAGTGCACCGGCAATAGCCATTATTTTTTTTCGATGTCCTAGTGCATATTTCAGAAATTCTCCATAGCGCCTTGTCCAGTAATCAAACTTATCATTCCACGTATTCCAAATTTCCCCCAATTTGCTGGCAGATTCCTTATGATCGCCTGATAAATATTTGGCGGACAACATGGGAGTTAGTGTAAATGCAACAAATAAGGAAACCAACACACTAACTGCTACCGTGATACCAAATTGTTTGAAATACTGCCCTACTATACCTGTCATCATACCTACTGGTAAGAATACAGCAACCAACGTAAGGGTTGTTGCGGTGACGGCTAGACCAATTTCCGCCGTTCCTTCGGCAGCAGCCTTAAATTTATCCTTACCCATTTCGAGATGGCGAACTACATTCTCGATGACAACAATCGCATCATCAATTAACAGACCTACTGCCAAAGATAGGGCTAACAGGGACATTGTATTTAGCGTAAAGTTTAACATTTTCATCGCTAAAAAGGAGGTAATAATGGAGGTTGGAATAGCGATAGCCGCGATCATCGTACTACGCCAATTACCTAAAAACAGAAATACGATCGCAACAGCCAATATGCCTCCAAGTACCAAATTAAACAATACGTCGTGAATGGAATCCTTAATGTTTTTAGAATTATCCCGTACTAATACCAATTCAACACCAGCTGGTAATTCTTTTTTGATATTTTCCAGTTCTTTTTTTGCATTTTCAACTACTTGTACTGTATTACTGCCGGATTGTTTCATGATATCTAAACCAATAGCGGTTTTATCATTCAGTTTTGTGATGGTAGTTGCATCTTTCGTTGAGTCCTTTACGGTAGCAATGTTTTCGACATACAGTTGTACTCCGTTTCTCTGAGCAATAGGAAGCTTTAACAACTGACTGGGAGAAGTAAGATTACCCACTGATCGTAAGCTAGTCTCCCTTTTGCCATCTGTCACCTTACCGCCAGGAGTATCCATATTTTCACTGCGTATACTGCTCATTATTTCTGAAACTGTCAGATTATAAGCAGCAATTTTATTACTATCCATATTAATTTTTATTTCCCGATCGGCACCGCCCGTTACATTTACCGCTGCAACCCCATTGATTGCTTCTAATCTTTTTACAACGATATCATTAGCAGCAATCGTTAACTCCCTAGGACTGAGATTGCCTGTGACTACAATGGAAGCAACAGCTGTATCAGAAGGATCATACCTTGTTACAATAGGAGCATCTGCTTCATCAGGCAGAACATCTTGCATTCTGCCGACTTTGTCGCGAACATCCTGGGCGGCAGTCGCTGCAGAAGTCTCAATGGTAAACTGGATAACCGTTGTAGATACCCCTTCTTTTACCGTAGATGTTACATGTTCTATCCCAGGCACAACACTGACGGTTTCCTCTACCTTTTGTGTAATTTTAGATTCAACCTGCTCTGGTGATGCACCAGGATAGTTGACGGTAACGGCTACAACCGGGATTTCAACATTTGGATATTCATCCACATTTAAAGAAATGTAGCTAAATAATCCTAGAACGACAAGGGCCAGAATGGTTACAGTTGCAAAAACTGGCCGTTTTAAGCTTATATCAGTTAGTATCATGGCGATCTCCTCTACTCTACTATAGTAACTGCATCACCGTCTTTAAGTTGGCTCACGTTGCTCACAGCTAACTTATCACCGGATTGTAGACCGGATTTTATCTCTATACGATCACCAGTCGTCGCACCAACTTCGACTTGATGACGAGTAACTTTATCGTTTGCTACCGTAAATACATAGTAAATACCCTGTTTTTGAATGATTGCTGCTTGCGGTATTGTTAAAATTTGTACAGCATCCCCGGTTGCCAGCTGCACTTTACTAAACATACCACCTTTTAATGCACCAGAACTATTATCAATCTTTACTTTCGTGCGAAACATTCGATTGTCGGAACCAGCTTCAGGATTAATCGTATCAACAGTACCCATAAATACCTTGTCAGCATAGGTGTCAACCGTTACTTCTGCTGGCTGCCCCTGTTTTACCATTCCTAAATCCTTTTGTTCAACATTAACGACTGCATATACTTGACCAATATCTGCAACAACCATCAGCGCAGCACCAGGAGAAACAACCTGACCGACAGTAGCTGTAACGTTGGCCACCACACCATCTACTGGTGCTGTAATCACGCCATAGGCATATTGCTGCTGTGCGTCACTTTGACCATTAACTGCGGTGGACAAATCTGCCTGGGCAGTTCGCAGTTTAGCCTCAGCAGTATCTAACGTCTGTTGAGATATAGCCCCTTGCGCAGCTAGTGTTTGATAACGATTGTAGTCCATCATCGCCAAATCATAGTTTACCTTAGCTTTGGTTACGGCATCCTGTGCGGTTCGCACAGAGTTTCTTAGCTCTACACTTTCTAATTTAACTAAAGCATCTCCAGCTTTTACATGCTGCCCTTCTTGCACCAGAACTTGTTCAATGCGTCCTGCAAGTTTAGCACTGATAGTCGCCGCTGTTTTGCCTTCAATTGAACCATTTAACATTAGTTTTGGTATTGTATTTATCAATTGTGCTTCTGCAATCTTTACATTTGTCCCTGTAGTATTGGCTTGTAATTGCGTCTTTCCACTGGAAAATGCGCCACTGCGGAATACTACAAATACACCGAGAATTATCACCACTGGGATAATCCAATATTTTAATCTAAAACCTTTCATCAAATAAGCCTCCTAAGTTCATATATATTTATTCTAATTTTTTACTCTCGCCTGTTACATACCGACTAGTCGGTATGTAACAGGCGAAGAAATTAAACAATTTCTTCTTTGTTATCATTAGCTCGAATGAAATTCCAGATATTATCTATCAGCTGTTGGTGCATAGCCGAGGTATTTATCTGTTTACCCAAGATATTGAGTCCGCTGGAAACAGAAAGTATCATGGTTGCAACTACTTGAGGATCGAAGTCTCGTCTAACTTCTCCTGTTTCTTGAGCTAGTTGTAACTTTTCTTTGATTATATTTCTTAATTCTAACTGTCCCTGATCAATACGTTGTTGAATTTCCGGAAAATTATGTATTACCTCTAATGCAAGGCTTGCATTATTTGCACGATAGTCTCCTTGCTCAACATTGAGTAAACGCTTAAAGTAAGCATCTTGCTCATCACCTAACAGAAAGTTTAAAATCCCTCGAAAAGTTTTTTCCTCGCTAAAGAATTTAGCATACTTTTCTCCAAAATGATCATATAAATAGCATATACATGCATGAAATAATTGTTCTTTACTTTCAAAGTAGTGATATATCCCACCTTTGGTAATACCAATTTCCTTTGCTACATCAACGAGAGACACATTCCTGTACCCACGCAATAAAAACAGTCGTAAAGCAGATAAGATTATATTTTCTTTTGTCAAAATTTCCACTCCTTTAGGTCATACCTACCAGTCGGTATGTTTTAATTATCTACCAATTACTGGTCAATGTCAAGGATAACTTTATTGTGAATGTTATATTTTGACCATTCTTCTGTGCCAAACATTGGCACGATTGTTCCTCCGAGGCAGTCCCATAGTATAATATATGAGTTATAAAATTCATTAAATGAAGAACTCCTGCAAATCATAAGAATTTTGCAGGAGTTCTTCGTCATTATAAATTATGTGGTTCTCCGTATCGGTCTAACGGCGGGTTTTATCATTTCGATATACGAATTCTTGAACATAGACTTTCACACATAGCCCCCAAGGAAATTCCACTGATGTATAACGAAATATTATTCCATGAAAAGACATATCCCAAGAGTAGCCCTCCTATCTTTGTATAACGAAATTCATCAATCCACGGCGTATGATATAGCTTCGCCACTTCAACCCCTATCGAAAAAATGGCTGCAATTAACGCAGTATGCCGCGTAGTTCTATCCCTAAAGATAAATCCCATAATGAAAAATACCATCAGTCCCCATAAAATACTCCCTACCCATTTAGGAAACCAACTAGAAAGTTCTCGGGAAAGTAATCCTAATATAATAACCACAATTACCAAAATCAGGTAGTACCCTCTCTCGCGCTTAATAAACATAAAGATCCCCCTCTTGTGTTTTCGATAATTTTGTTTTTTACTATGGGATTATTTAAATCAAACTCCTTTAAGGTTTTTAATTTGCCTATTTCAATACTTAAGCATATTTAATTACCAATAGATTAATCTACATTTCATTTTAAAGTTTTTTCTAGAATGCTCCTAGTTTTATATAAAAACTCATTTTTAATTATAAAATTCCATACTGGCTCAAATTTCTTCCATGCACCCGCATAACTTAGATGCTTTAATTTCATTTTTAGTTTTTCATGTTCGTTTGAAGATCTTATTATGCTTCCCCATTTGTAAAAATCATTATAGGCCTTTTTATATCCTTCTTCCATTTGCTCCTTCGAAATATTCGGATGCTTAAATACAAGATGTCTTGTGTCATATAAGTCCCAATTCTTTGTTAATATCCTATTCTCACTTTCCAACCTTTTGAAAAGTTCCGTCCCGGGATAAGGCGTCAATATATGATTAGTAGCTGTAGTTATCCCACTATTTATTGCCCACTCGCTAGTCCTATCAAATACATCTAAGGTATCATTATCTAAACCAAAGATAAAACTTCCATTAATCATAATCCCTAATTGGTCGAGTCTTTTAATTGCCTCATTGTAATTTTTCCCAAAATTAGATCGCTTATTAACAGCTATCAAATTACCTTGATTGATGCTTTCAAATCCTATGAATGCACTCCTAAAGCCAGCTTCGTAAGCTAATTCTATTGTGTCATCTGTAAGAATAGAATCAACAGTTATAGCCCCTTGAAAAACCTTATTCATACCTTTCATTTGCCTGAATAGTTCTCTTGACAGCTTTTTATCTGCAAAAATATTGTCATCTAGAAAGTATACATATTTACCAGCCATACTGTCTATTTCATATAAAATTCTATCAATTTTATACGAATAAAACGTTTTTCCATCCTTATAAAAAGAATTTACATAACAAAAAGAACATTTATTAGGACATCCTCTTGAAAAAACCATCGAATTTGGCACAAGATATTTTTCACTTTTAAATAAATCTCTCCTTGGTAAAGGTAATGAGTCTAACAATACATCACCTTGCTTATAAACCAACAATTCCTTTTTAGCCCTAAAATCTACCAGAAATTTTGGGAAGCTCTTTTCTCCAAGACCAAGCATGACTACATCTGCATGTTTTCTAGCTTCATGGAGCATAGAGGTTGCATGTAATCCCCCAATGACAACCTTAATTCCTCTAGCCCTATAACTATCTGCTATCTTATAAGCTCTACATGCATTAGTTATATAGCTCTGAATAACTACCAAATCTGGCTTGTCTTCTAAATCTATATTCTCAATATGCTCATCAATAATCTCTAATTCATCTGATACATCACATAGTGAAGCAAGAGTAGCTAATCCTAATGGTGGAAAAAGAGAATATTTTATTGGCCTCCAATAAGGACTTTTTGCTTCTTCTAAGGCAGGCAGAATAAATTTTATTTTCATAATTATAGCCGCTCCCTTATCTCATATAACTTTCCCCACAGATTCAGTGACAGTTCTTTTGCCTGGAATGGCTCTATTTTTCTTCTGCCGAGAAGAACTTAGACCTATAATCGTCACCCACAGATAAGGATTTTCAAAACATTATATATCGTATTGGCATCACATTCTTCTGCCAAAGGATATAGATTTCAAATTAATTTTAGACATTACCCCCAAAATGTACTATTTTATTATTTTAAAGACATACTTACACCTTATAGGTTTGTAATACTCACTTTTCCTCTAATTTCTATTTTTTCTTCTTGCAGCTCTAAAAAAGTTTTATACAAAACAACAGCCCACAACCTATTTAAGGTTGCAGGCTGCTATTTTTTTAGAGGAGACAAGCTTCTTTTTTTGATTACCTATGAACGTTTAGAATTACATTACGTCTTCATGATAGGTTGGAATTTGGTATTTCTTCTTTACAATCAAAGCGTTTTAACTATATACTTCTTGTTGCTCTATTTTTGCATCAGGGGCTGCTAATTTGGCATAAGCGTAGATGTCGGACAAATGGTCTAGTACTATGTCTTTCGAGATACCCGAAGGTGCATAAACTATAAAAACAACCTTTTGGGTACCAGTTGTAATTTGAGAACGTGAATCAGGGCCATGTATAACACTTGAGATAATCCCTTCCCTATCTGCAATCATCATATCACCAAGTTTCACAATTTGTTCTTTGCCATTCATCAGTACATATTTTTCATCCCCCATACCTACATCAAGCTTTAAAGGGAATGTAAGTGTCTCATAATCATGCCCCGCGGTTAATAGGCAATTTTTAAGTTCTGCCATAAACATGGCCTCAACGAGTCCTGTAACATCAGGAATGGACTTGCCTTTAAAGACAATGGACTTCAGTTGTTGCAGTACGTGATACGTCTTAGAGTATCTCTTATAATATGCATTATAGGCCTTAATTGCCTCATGACCAGCTAACTCTTCCTCATTTAGAAATTTTTCTCGAAGATTGATTTCTAAATTACGTTTGTACTTCTTAAGCTCTGTACGTTGCCCGCTAGTAAATACATTGCTGAGAACCATGAATCCCACACAAGCTCCGGGATATGTTTTTCTCCATAATTCCGTTACATACAACTTATAGACATCTCCCTTTTTTATAAGTTTGAAAAAAACAATAGAAAGCCTAACTCTTTAATCCAATTGTTTTTCTCCATTTTAGACTTTTTTCGGAGAGAATCCTTGTATAAAATTGCTATATTTACTAGGCGTAATTCCAGTAATTTGCTTGAATTGTTTAGAGAAGTGACTTTGATCTACAAATCCTAATTCGTGGGCAACAAAAAGCGGAGAAACGCCCTTAGCTAGAAGCTCCTTGGCTCGCTTAATTTTCACTTGTTTCAGGTATAGATGTGGGGGAACTCCAATGCTATCTCCAAAAACACGTATTAAATGAAACGGGCTGAGACCAGAAATAGTAGATAGCTGTTGAATGGAAATGTTCTCCTTATAATTATCCTCAATATATTCTCTTGCCCGATTCACTTCCTTTTTCTGTTTACCTACACTTTGCAATAGTAAAGGATCGCCAGCATGACGTAAAATACACATAGTAAGCATTGTTAAAAGATATGATTCTTGCTCAATCACGGGCATATTAGACCCTTCCAGCATCAGGTGGAAATTTCGTATAAGAGCAGCCAGATAGGCATCTTTAATAATGCCATCACGAAAGAAGGGAATACCAGTTGCTTTACCTGCGATCTCGAAAGCGGCTTGTTGCAGCAATTCTGGTTTAAGATAAAACATTCGGTAGGACCAACCTATCTCTGATGCAGCATGCCCGTCATGAGCTTCTCCAGGAATCACTAAGTTGATGTGCCCCGAAGGAGCAATCAGCTTTTCACCTCGATAAAAGAACTCAAGGGCACCACGCTCAATAACGCCAATCCCGAATCCTTCATGAGTGTGCTTTGTAAAAGAGTGGGTAATATATGTGGCACGAAGTAATTCAATGTTACTCAAATTTGGCAGTACCCAAAATTTCACTTCCTCTTGTGGTTTAATCCCATACATTACGACCCTCTCCCAATGAATCTATTTCAATTTATGGCGGATTGATCTACTCCTCATCTATTAGGTTAAGGGATTTCTTCATCATATGAATGAATCCCTTGTAGTAATTTATCTTTTTGAGAAATATATACCATTTTCTTACTTTGTGGAGGTAATTAACTCTTTATTTAAACCCATATAAAACAAAAAAGCCACGAAATTCATGGCTTCATAAGTAATCGGGACATTCCTGGTAGAGGCGATCCGAACCAGTCCAAATCCACCCATTCTATCTTTATATCTACACGCTTTAATTTATCGATACCGATTGATAACTAACTCTAATCGCTTGGCTGTACTATTAATCTCCTCAAGAGTAGACATTATTTCCTGGGTAGATGCTGCCTGCTGTTGACTTACAGACCCAGTTATCTCGGTAGCTTTACCCATTTCCATCACAGCATTATTCATTTCTTGTAACGTTTTTTGAATTTTTTTCATTGCATCTTGTGACTGATCAGACAGTTTGCGAACCTCTTCTGCCACTACGGCAAAGCCACGACCATGTTCTCCCGCCCTAGCTGCCTCAATGGCAGCATTTAAACCTAGGAGATTCGTTTGAGCAGCAATGGCTTTTATAAATTCCAATAGTTCGGTAGTCTGACGGGTTTTATCGTTCATTTCTTGAGCCAACTTAATACTATTTTGTCCAGATTCCGCTAGATCAGATGCCCCCTGCGCCACTTGTTCAACATTGTTGGTAGCATAACCAGTGGCCTCTGTCAATTTCTCAACGATATCAATCATATCCATGGTGTTCTGAGCATCTATACCAGAACTCAGCGTACCCACAATCTTACCATTTTGATAGATAGGGACGAAGATTGTTTTAAGTTGGCGGCCATAAATTTCTTTCGGTATATCTGCATAATTGGCTTTACCTGTTTTTATACATTCTTCAATTCTCCCTATGCCCTTAATCGGCTTGCCTACTGGCAAATTAATTTCAAAACCTTTCGCTTGGTGAGATCCTAAATACTCATTTAAATCAGTTAATCCCACTGCCATGTCTTCCCGTGCGATTTGATTCAAATATGGCAATACTAATTTAAATGCCTCTAATATGGGGATTTTTTCATTTTCCTGTTTTTCCATAATGGCAACCATTCCTTTCGTTGTAGTGCACAAAAATGACAAAACGCTGATATTCTAGGAGGGTCTGGTTTACAAATTACGTAGCCCAGACCCTCCTATTGAATAGCACTTAAATCTTTGGTAGTTTTAATTAAATCTCAGTCGTTGGTGTAAGATGCACATCAACTTTCTTAGGTAATTTTACTAAAGATACAACTAAAGCGGTGAAGACTAATGCACCGCCCATAAAGACGAATGCAGCATTATAACCTGACATGCCAACCAAATATCCAATGATAATCGGAGATAAGATACCACCTATACTACCACCTGCATTCATAACGCCGGTAGCCATACCTACATAACTGCGTTTAACCGATTCCATTGGCATAGCCCATAAGGGACCAAACGCCATACCTACAAGAAATCCTGTGCAAACTAGAAGTCCCATAGCAACATTTTCTGTTGGGGCTGCAACCACACCATAAAGCACTGGCCCAGCTGCTAAATTCACAAGAATTGCCTGGGTTTTGCGGTGGCCGCTAAACACCTTATCGGAAAGCCATCCACCAAATGGTTGGGCAATCCCCAATGCTAAGAATGGCAATCCCGAGAAGATACCCATTTTCACCAATTCAAAACCACGTGCTTTCACTAAATAACTGGGGAGCCAGGATAATAAACCAAAGAATGCACACATAAAGCCGAAATAAGTAAGGGCCAATAAACAAATATTCCGATTTTTTAGTACACTCATCAGTCCTACACTCGTTTCATCTGACGTTGACTGGGCTATTTCTACTTGTCCATTTTTTATATACTCAAATTCCTCTTTCGATATAGTAGGATCCTCTTCCGGAGAATTTTTTACTAGGAAATGTAACAAGGGAAGAATTATAAAGCCTAATCCACCAAAAATATAAAAAAGCGCATGCCAGCCCCAGAGACCAATAATAGCCACAGCGATTGACGGTGCAATCGCAGGACCGAAGGAACATGCTGAGGTAAAGATTGCATTAGCAGTTGCCCTTTCTTGATTGGGAAACCAGTTGCTATTTAGTTTGAAGGCGCAAGGAGGCTGAAGACCTTCGCCAATACCAAAGAGAACACGTACGATAAAAAATTGGGAAAATGAACGAGCTACCCCTGTAGCCATTGTCATAATCGACCACCATACTAAGGCAACAAGCAGCACCTTTTTGGGCCCAACTTTGTCGCTCAGATAGCCACCTGGTATCTGAAAGATGGTATATGTAATAAAAAATGCACTAAATAGATATCCGACTTGTTCTGGAGATAGTGAAAATTCCTTGGATATGAGGGGCATAGCTACCGACAAATTTACCCGATCGAGAAATGCTACGAAAAATACGATCCATGATACCGCTAAAACTACCCAGCGTTTTTTCATATGACCCTTCCTCCTATTATTGCATTGGTTTAGTTACGTTAAAATTCCAATACTAAAATCCCCTTGCACGTACCCCACACCCTCGTTTTATGATCTGAAAGTTACTTTCCTATCATAATATTAAGAATTTCTACATCAGTGGATTTCATGCCATAGCGGCCCATACGACCGATATTCTGGATTGTATGTTCATAATCTTTCTCTACAAGTCCTTCTCCGAATGGAAAGACCAGATTGCTTTTTGCCATTTCATAGCCCATGATACCCGCATCTACTGCGCTGGAAATTTTAGCTGCGCACGAAGCCTTGGCCCCATCGCACACAATGCCGCCCACATTCCCCAGAGCATTGATGATGGTCTTTCCGATGACATCATAATCCGCACCATTCAGATAAGCAATGCCACAAGCCGCAGATGCTCCGGCCGATACAGCTCCACAGTAAGCAGACAGGTTTCCAATATAACGTTTCTGATGAAGGGACAACAGATTTGTCAGAACAAGAGCTCGATAAAGGATATCTACTTCTGCTCCCATATCTTCAGCATAAACAACAACCGGCATCGTACAGGTGATCCCCTGGTTTCCGCTTCCTGAGTTGATGACTACAGGGAGGGCACATCCATTCATTCTCGCATCAGAACCTGCCGCTGCCGCCGCTCTTGCCCTGATCCGCACATCATTACCGCCAAGTTTCAGGAAAGTCTGCCCCACTTGGGCCCCCCATTTATTGGTCAAGCCTTCTTCTGATATAGCAGAATTGTACTTAATCTGTCTACTGATGATTTCCCTTACATCATCCAAGTGTACTTCATTGGCAAACTGGAGTATGTCTCTAATATTGAGCTTTGACCTATCCCCAGACTTTTGAGTTGCAATATCATTCTGTTCAAATACCAACTGACCATTTTTTTCAATTCTGGCTATGTGATTGTGCTTGCTTCTGACTTCCACAGCTGCCGTTTCCTGTCCGGCTTTCAATTCTGCGCGGATGTAAAGATTTTCTTCTCCTTCTTCCAGCTCACAGCTGCAGATTCCCTGACTGTATAACATTTTCGCCTTATCGATGTCTTCCTGTTTTACCTGGCTGATGACCTGAAGCTCCAGTTCTACCTTTCCTGCAACAACGCCTAAGATGCCTGCCACTTCGACGCCTTTCTGACCTCCGGAATTAGGTACGACAACTCCCTTAACATTTTTAATTATATTGCCGCTGCAGCGGATAACCATCCGTTCCGGCATCTGTCCAAGTACCTCTCTTGCCTTCGCGGCTGTAAACGCAATGGCAATCGGTTCCGTACAGCCCATAGCTGGAATCAACTCTTCTTTTAATATCCTAACAAAATTATCATATTGAATCTTATCCATGAGCTTTCTCCTATAGCCATTGCTTACTTATTTGCCCTTTTTAAAAAAAGATACCTGACAGGTCTTGCATCCTTTGGCAATAGTATCTCCCAAGTGGAATCCATATCCCATAGCCTTAGCAATACGTCTGTCACCATCCATAGCCATGTCGCATAATTTCTCGCAGGTTGCATCATCAAAGCCTAAATCCTGCCATGCTTTCACCAGTGGGCAGTGATGGAATTCTATGTCCACTCTTTCCTCAGTTTTTGTCTTGAATTCAAGTTCAAAAGTCTTGACGACATTCGGAGTTAGGAAAGTTTCTGCAAAGCATGAAACGTTTTCTGGTTCCTGGCATTTGGCTTTGATTTCGGCGCCCTGAACCATACCTGTTTCTGAAATAGCTTCACGAATAAATTTTTCTGCGTCTTCTGCCTTCCCTGCTTCTCTGGCCTTTGTGTATGTTAAACCGGTCCAGGTTGCACGATGTCCCATTGCACCTCTCTGAATGTCTACTACTGGGTCACCTTTGATACTAGTTTTGTTATCAATCATATTCTTTTTCTCCTTTTCTACTTAATTCTAACTGTTTAACGAAAATTCAATTAATTTAAGTCTAGCTCATTTAAGCCCGACATCGCCTCCCCTATTCTCACCTTTAATTAAGTATGTTATAATATACGAAAAGTATATAATAACATACAAAAATATGCAATAGCATATTTTTGTATACAATAACGCACAAGAGAGAGGGATATATGATGTATGATTTGACACCGATAATAGGAGAAAATCTTGCTAAGCTTCGCCGTAAAAAGAGACTTAGTCTTGATAAACTTTCCGAACTTTCGGGAATCAGCAAGGCAATGATTGGACAAATCGAGCGAGGAGAATCAAATCCAACTGTTAATACCTTATGGAAGATTGCTTCCGGTCTCCGCGTATCCTTTGGTAAACTGATTGATACAAATCAACCTGCTACAGAGTTAGTACGGCTAAACGATATTACTCCAATAATAGATACTGACGGCATGACCTTAGTTCCGTTGTTCTCCTTTGATAACGATAAAGGATTTGAAGTATTTTCGGTCACTATGGCACCACATTCCGTACATGAAGCCGCCGGTCATGTGGGAGGATCAGAGGAATACGTATTGTCCTTTGAAGGAGATCTTGAGATAACCGTGGAAACGGAGACCTATACGCTGACTGCAGGTGATGCAATTCGTTTCAAGTCTGACCAAACACATACGTATCGAAACCATTCCGATAAAATCGTGAAGTTTCAAACTATCCTCTATTATTCTTGAGATATATTGATCTAGCTACATTCATAGTGCAAAAGATAAAAGAAAAAGAGTCTCAGCCCTCGCATTTTGCAAAGGTTGAGACTCTTTTTATAGCCTTTATTTAAAAATAAATGGGAGTCTATATCTTTTGCTAGATGTATTCATTTTAAAAACCATTTATCCTATAAGAGTACTTTTCATTGCCGTAATGTATCTAACAGCTTACTATGTTGGTATATTTATGCTTTAGACAATTAAGGAAGGGGTTATAGATTTGGAACTTAAAAGTAATATAAAACTTCTATTACTAGTAATTAGTATCAGTTTCGTAGCGCTGGCGTGCCCAGTAAACAGTTCAGCTGAAACCTTGACAGCACAACAAGAGGCATTAAACACTAACTCAGACTTGGATAAATCAAAAACATCTTTGGTTCAGGAAGCAAGCTCTATACCGCAAAAGGAAATAGATACAACATTAGCACAGGTAAAAATCGATGGCAAGTGGGGATTTATTGATAACACTGGAAAGTTTATAATACCTGCAACTTTTGATGAAGTGAGATATTTTCAGGATGGGCTGATAGCTGTTAAAAGCCAAGGAAAGTGGGGCTATTACGATAAATTCGGACAAGTTATCGTGCCCGTCCAATTTAAAGAAGTAACTGACTACAAAGAAGGTTTTGTGGCGGTAAAAAATGATAATAATAAATGGGGCTTTTATGATAAAAAAGGTGCGATTATTGTACCAATACAGTTTGAAGAGGTAGCTGGCTTTAAGGATGGTGTAGCTCTAGTTAAAGATAATAAAAAATGGGGCTTCTATGACAATAAGGGGAATCTGTCAATTCCAGTACAGTTTACAGAAGCAAGTTTCTTTTCGGAAGGCCTGGCTCCGGTGAAAAGTGATAATAAGTGGGGTTTTATCGACCGAAGCGGAAAAACAGTGATACCTTGCCAATACCAAGAGGTTATGACGTTTAGTGAAGGCTTAGCGCCTGTAAAGGTTAATGATAAGTGGGGTTATATTGATAAAAGCGGTCGTTTGGTAATCGCTGCACAATTTAAAAGTATTGCACACGGATTTAGCGAAGGTTTGTCAGCAGTAAATCTTGAAGGAAAATGGAAGTATATTGATAAAAATGGTACTGCTTTATTCGCGGCACCCTTTGATAGCCTTTTCCCCTTCAAAGATGGGCTGGCTGAAGTTCGAGTCATAAAAAAAAGTGTAGGCTTTTTTGATGTCGTGGCATTTGCTGTTGGGGCCAGCGCCAATTTTTATGATATAGATACTAGTGTGATAAAAAGTAACGAAAAGCGCGGTTATATTGATCGGACTGGAAAATTGATTGTGCCGACAAAATATGATCTCGTAAATACCTACGATGAGGATTTGGCAATTGTAAAGGTTGACGATAAATGGGGCTGTGTTGATAAGAAAGGTACATTTGTAATACCTGCTCAATATGAAGAAATGTCGCAATTCCAAGATGGTATAGCGAAGGTAAAGATAGATGGTAAGTGGGGTTTTATAAATAAAACCGGAAAATTATTATCAATCTATCAATTTGATGAGGTTTCTCCATTTTCAAATGGTTTAGCCGCAGTGAACCGGGAGGGAAAATGGGGATTTCTATCAAAAGAGGGCAAGATTACGATTTCACCACAATTTGATGAAGTTCATAGTTTTAACAACGACTTAGCAGTCGTTAAGAAGGATGATCTATGGTGCGTAATCAATATGGATGGAAAAGTTGTCATTCGATCATGGCGTGGCGTCTCAAAAATATCGGATTTCTCTACAAGTTTAGCTGCGGTAAAGGTTGATGGAAAATGGGGCTATATGGATACAAACGGAAAATTGGTTATCCAGCCAACCTTTAGTGATGCCGGGTTATTTTTTGTAAGGTAGTTGAGTCTTCTAGTGTAAGAAGAATTCACCGCCTTACACATCTCAATGAATCACCGATAAACTTATTTACATACGAAAAATCCTGATAAGTAGTTATACTTATCAGGATTTTTCGTTATTCCCAATAATACAGTTCTGTGCATCATTGGGAATAGAGAAATTATAACACCTTTAACCACATGATTCCTCGGGTTGCAACTACGCCCGCTTAACTTGCGCCTTGAATTCATCATAAATCTTTTCGCGCAGTTTAGCATCAGTAAGAATGTCCCATGCCGTCATTGCCAGGCCTTGGGCCGCTTTTATAACTACCTCGTCAGCGCGTTTTGAAACCGCTGCTTCTTTAAAAGCAGAAGAATGTCCAACTACATCTTCCGGAGCAATCCATAAGTATTCATGAATGCTAGGCGTTTCTATCGATACATTCCCAATATCCGATGAACCAACAGATTCGCCAGGCTCAGGATAATTCATTGTCTCGCCAAGTATAGCCATATTTGCTTTGAAAGACTCTCCCATAGTCAAATTGGGATAGCGCTCCGCGAATATTAATTCTAGTTTGACATTAACTTTGGCGCCAGTCACGGCGGCGGATAATTCGGCTATCCGTTTTAAATCTTCAATCATTGTCAGCAAATACGATCTGGTTTTTGCACGAACCGTAAACGACGCGGCGGCATATTCAGGAACGATATTGTCTGCCAGGCCACCAGCGGTAATTATGCCGTTGATCTTCGGGTCTTGCTTCTGTTGCCAAGTCTGACGCAGGATATCAATGTTATTAAAAAAACTGATCAAAGATGTTAACGCATTAATGCCTTTTTCCGGTCTGGCCGAATGTGCTGCCTTGCCTAAGAATTCAATTGCAAAGGTCACGCAGGCAAGACCGCCGCGCCCAATTATATTTTTGGTGCTGGGATGTACCATCATGGAGAAATCGATATCTTTAAACAGCCCTTGATCAACCATGATGATTTTCCCGCCGCCGCTTTCTTCAGCCGGTGCTCCGAATACGACTATTTCTCCGTCCACCTGATCCATGAACTTGGATAAACCAATCGCTGCTCCTACAGCGTTGGCGGCAATCACATTGTGGCCGCAGGCATGGCCAGCGCCTTTCAACGCATCATATTCCGCAATTATCGCTACCCTCGGACCTTTATTACGGCCAGCGAATACCGCTCTGTATGCGGTATCCATACCGCATATAGGACTTTCTACCTGAAATCCATGCCGTTTTAACAATTCAATCTGCCATTTGGCGGCTTGATGTTCCTCAAAGGCAACTTCGGGATGAGAATGAATTTTATGACTAAGCTCCACAAGGTCAGTCTTAATGCTTTCAATTTCGGATAAAATCCTGCTTTTTATTGATTTTTCCATTAACCAAAGCCTCACTTCCATTAATTTATGATATCAGAACAACATCCAATTCTTTTTCTACATACGCGTTTCACTGACAAAACGATTTCATCAGGTCTGTGCTCAGATTTTCTTATTAATAGCCGATAACATAAGCGATAATCACGAATATTCCGCCGATGCCTATCCAGATAAAAAACAGTGGCCATACCCACTTTATCCATCGTTCAAAGGGAATTTTAGCTGTCGCCAACGCTCCCATTGTAGCCGCCGAAGTAGGCAGAATCACATGAGTCATACCATCGGCACATTGGAACATCAATACTGCCGTTTGCCTGGTAATGTGCAAAAGATCGGCTACTGGAGCCATGATCGGCATAGTTGCCATCGCCATTCCCGATGCAGATACAATAATTAAACTAATAATTACATTAACTACGTACATGCCGATCGGCTGAAGAAGCCCTGGCAGAAACGCGATACTTGACGAAAGATAAAAAATAATAGAATCCACAATCTTCCCATCTTCAAAAACCACAATAATAGTACGTGCAAAACCAACCACCAGTGCGCCAAAAATAATCCCCTTAGCGCCTTCAATAAAGATTCGGGAGACTTGATTGGGCGTATAACCAGCTACAAAACCACTCAAAACCCCCATCGTCAGAAAGAGTGCCGCCATTTCGTCTATCCACCATTTTTTGGCCGTCACACCATACAACAACCCGGCTAAACCACTAATGACAATTGCCAACACTGCATAATGATGCGGTTTCAAATCTGGTAAAACCGCAGCCTTCTCATCCACTTCATTTATTTCCGTTAAGTCGTTCAAAATATCTTTTGATGGATCGGCTTTTACTTTATACGCATAGCGCAAAATATAAATACTGGTTGTAATAAGTAGCACTACCAACATAGCAGCGCGCAACCACATTCCAGAAAAAAGTGGCACCTGGGCGATGGCTTGAGCGATTCCCACGCCAAAGGGATTCATCAAGCCTGCGGTAAAACCAGCGTGCGCTCCCAACAAGACCATCGCTGTACCGGTTAAAACATCAAATCCCAGAGAACGCGCCATTAGAATACCAATCGGTATAAATACTAATACCTCATTTGACATCCCCATGGTAAAACCACCAACTGAGAATGCGCTTAGAAAAATGGGCACTACCCAGCCCTCACGACCGCGCAAGGCCCTAGCCATACGGCCTGTAAAAGCAGCAATCATTTCTGTTCTTGTAATAATTTCAAAGGCGCCACCGATAATAATTACAAAATAAACGACATCAGCCGCTTTCATAAGTCCCTTGAACAACTTTAAAGGCACCTCATACAGAGGTAGCGGTTGACTTGCAACAAAATGGTATGTACCTGGTACAATGACCATGCGTCCTGCTGCGTCTTTGACGCGGTTAAATTCACCGGCTGGAATAATATAGGTCAGAATGCCGGCAACAAGAACGAGCAATACCAACAATACAAAGGTATGTGGCATTGAAAAACGCTTTTTATTATCCAACAACGGAATCCTCATTCTTTTCCTCCTTTTCTTTGTTGAAATATTCACCATGCAAATTCATCGATTTAGCAAAGTAAAATGATTACATTTAATTCTTTTCTATGTTAACAGGACTGTTTGGCCCTGACAATCGAAAGCCTTCTCTCTTTAAAACAATGAAGCTAATGGCAACTCATTAATTTGCCATTAGCTTCATTGCTATATATAAGTAAAATCTATTTGATTGGTATCATCCATCATTTGCAATATGTCACCAAAGAAAATCACTTTAACAAAGGAAAATCTATTACGTAGCAAGAACTTAAAGATAATTTATCAAAGATAAATTTCATAAGAAAAACTTATGAAATTAGTAAGGAGCTTGCACTTGTTATGGATATTAAGCAACTTCAATATTTTCTTGCCATCGCGGAAGAAGGACAAATAACGAAAGCGGCCAAAAAACTGCATGTAGCCCAACCTGCCCTCAGCCAACAACTGCGTCTGCTTGAAGACGAGCTAGGTATTCAGCTACTGGAGCGAGGCTCTAGAAAAATCCGCTTAACAGAAGAGGGAATTGCACTCCGCAGTCGCGCTCGGCAACTTGTGGAGTTAATGGATACCACCACGCAAGAGCTGAGAGAAATTAATCATGGATTAAAAGGTACTATATCAGTTGGCACGGTCCCATCCGTCGGCACCAAACTCTTGCCGGAACGAATTCAACTCTTTCACGAACAATATCCGGAAATCAACTTTCAAATCTGGGAAGGTGAAACCTTCGAACTTCTGGATAAGTTAAACCAAGGTATAATTGATATTGGGATTGTAAGAGCTTGTTTTAATATTGAGCCCTATAAATCCATCAGTTTACCGAGTGACCCTATGATAGCAGCCATGCATAAAGATTGGAACATAGGCAAGCAGCTCAATCATATCAATATGTTAGAGCTTGCTGAAAAGCCACTGTTACTACATAGCGGCGCTGCTCCCCGTATTATTGAGTACTGTCGCCAATACGGCTTTGAACCACGCATTCTTTGTAAATCAACTGACGTCAGATCAGTAATCGCACTGGCTGATAAAGGAATCGGCATTGCCATAATCCCAAAATCCTCTATGGCGTTTGTTCCTAGCCAAAACCTTCATTACAAGACAATAGCCGACCGTTCCCTAGACCTGGCAACGGTAGTCGTTTGGTTGCGAGACCACCGTCTTCCGACAGCAGTAAAGAATTTTCTTGAAACATTTATTAGCTAGGCATGTTACATGTGGATTATAACAAGCAACTCCCTATATTACTAATATCGATTACTTATTCAATCCATAAGAAAAACTTATAAAGGGATTGCTTTTACTACAAGAACACCTGCCGAAAATCGGCAGGTGTTCTACTTTGTTCCCCTTTACTAGTGATGCAGTTCTGGGTATCATCGCTATTAATCATTCCTATTTATTCAGCAAAATAATCTTTGTAATGATATAAAGCGGGTGATCCTCCCGTATGTACAAAGACTATATTTTCATCTTTCTTAAATCGGCCTTGACGAATAAGCCCAATAAGACCAGCAAAAGATTTACCAGTATATACAGGGTCTAATAATATTGCTTCCGTTCTCGCCATCAATGTTACGGCTTCTACCATTTCAGGAGTAGCTAACGAATATCCAGGTCCAACGTATCCCTCAACACACTCAACTATTTCTTCAGGGAAATCAAGACCCAATCGCTGCGCTGTTGCCTTGGCATCTTTGCAGATTACTGGGAGTTGGGTTTCATTCGGCCTGCTAATATTGATGCCTACTACTGGAATCCCAGTATTGTTTCCCCAAAAACCAATAGCCAACCCTGCATGAGTACCACCACTACCACTCGTGCAAACAACATAGTCAATATCAAGTCCCTTATCAAAGGCTTGCGCTATAATCTCTTCTGCACAAGCAACATAACCCATTGTACCTACAGCATTGGAGCCACCACCGGGAATAATATATGGTTTTCCCCCTTGACCACGAATATCAACCGCTACTTTTTCCATGGCTTCCATTACGTTGGAGCCCCCTGGAACTACAGTAATTCCTGCAACACCCATGAGTTCAAATAAAAAATTGTTTCCAGATGCTTTTGCGTTATAACTGCCAGGCACTCGCTCCTCAAGCACCAGATGACAAGCCATACCTTCTTTACAAGCAGCCGCCAAGGTTAAACGACAGTGATTGGACTGGACGGCACCACAGGTAACCAGTGTATCCGCCCCTTGAGACAAAGCATCCGCAACTAAAAACTCAAGCTTACGAGTCTTGTTGCCGCCCCCTGCCAATGCAAGCATATCATCTCTTTTAATCCAAATATTCGGTCCACCCAATTCTTTAGTAAGACGAGGTAAAAATTCTAGTGGAGTTTGTCCTTCTGTATAGCGCCGCCGCGGAAACTGTGCAAGATTCATCTTTATTCCACCCCTCATAAATTTCCTTTATCTACCATTCAGTATAATCTATAATTAAAAATAAGAAAAATAAATAATTCTGATGTTTATGATAAGCGAATACTTATGATCATTTGTAACCAATACTGATGTAGGATGGTATATAGAATGGATCAACCATTACTTGTCTTTATCAACGTCGTGGAAAAAAGAATTTTACACATGCAGCCGATGCATTACATATGACACAACCAGCAGTAAGTCAATATATTCAAAACCTGGAAAGAAAGCTTGGGACAAAGCTACTGGATCGTAGTAATAATAAATATATACAACTAACAAAAGGCGTACCTAACTTTTTTGGCAAACCTATTTGATAATATCGAAATCATGATCCTATACAAGACACAAACTAAAAAAATGGCATGAATGCTTACAAGATAAGCATTCATGCCATTTTGCACTGTTATATATGATCCGGTTCTGCGTATCACCTATATTGGGCTTACTTTAATGAGAAGTAGGTGATTCTAACCTATTTAATAACGGCTTCTCAACAAACCGTATTGCCGCTGCCGCTAGTACAGAGGTGGGGTCAATTGACGGCCTATTAATATGAAACATTTCAAAGGCAACCGGGAGCTCTGTACAACCCAACACCAATACTTCTGCCCCTTTTTCAAAAAGCTCGTCGATTGTTTCATAAAACTGATTCAGGCTGATATTCTTATTGGAAGCCTTGATCCCATTATAAATAACATCCATTACACTCCTCTGTTTCATTGGCGAAGGAATCACCAAATCGATTCCCGCCTCCGCTAAGGCTGAATGATACACTCTTGACGTAATGGTCCCATCTGATGCCAGCAACCCAATTTTTCTTATGTTTCTTCTTTTGATTTCCTGTACCGTTTCTTTCAACATATTTAAAAGTGGAATATCGAAGAAAGGCGTAATCTTATCATAAAAATAATGGGCTGTATTGCATGGCATCACTAATACATTTGCCCCCATAGACTGCAGCCTAACACCACTTCTCACCATTTCGGGAATGGGGTCCTCCCCGCCTCCTAATATGGCTTTTGTCCTGTCTGGAATATTCGTATTACAATCTATACAAATATGGATATGTTCCTGGTCGCACTTGGCATCCGTCATATCTATAATTTTTTTAAACAAATCACACGTAGCTAACGAACCCATGCCGCCAATAATACCGATTGATTTTTTCATTGACCTTTCCCCCTGCTTCTAACAAAAACTCTCTTATTTGATTTCATTATAGATTTCAACTACAATAGAATCAAATACATATATCGGTATAAATGATATAACCATATGGTTATGCCGGAGGGGGCATCATGTTTAAAGGAAAAGAATATATTTATGAAGTATACAAAGAAAAAAGCTTTTCAAAAGCAGCACAAAATCTCTATATCAGCCAACCAGCCTTAAGCGCTTCCATCAAAAAAATTGAAAACCGCCTTGGCTGCTGTATCTTTGACCGAAGCAGTAATCCTGTTCAATTAACAGAAGCCGGCACCGAATATGTAAAATCCATAGAAAAAATTATGGATATTGAAAATCGGTTTGAAAACTATCTCAGTAATTTAAACCAATTAAAAACGGGACGCCTTTCCATTGGCGCAAACAATGTGTTTGCTTCCTTTATTCTTCCGGCAATCATCACAAGATTCACTAATAAATACCCGTCGATTAAAGTAAATCTAGTCGAAGCCAATAGTACTCATTTAGAAGAACAATTATTTTCAGGCGCACTTGATTTTGTCATTGATAATTACCCTTTAAATGAACAAACCTATGAAAAACACTTATTCTGCCGCGAGTCCCTGATTCTTGCCGTTCCTCAAGAGTTTGCTTCAAACAGTCTCGCCCAAGAATATCAGTTAACAATTGATGATATCCGCCAAGGAACACACTTAAACCCAGCGACAAAGCCCGTTCCTTTATCCTTATTTACCCACGATCCATTCATTTTTTTACGGGCTGGGAACGACACGCGAATGCGTACAGACAAAATTTTTCAAGAACACGGCATTACACCCAAGATTATTTTAGAATTAGATCAGTTAGCTACCGCTTATAATGTTTCCTGTTACGGCATGGCAATTACCATCATCAGCGATACCTTAGCGCAAAAAGCAAGCGATCCTTCCAATATGCTATATTACAAAATAGATAGTACTCACACATTCCGCAACGTATACTTCTACAATAAACAAAATAAATATATCACCAAAGCCATGGAAGAATTTATAAAAATAGCACAACATACAGATAGCAAACACTAACTACATCGATAGTTTTCCAATTTAAACCCTACCCAATTGTCTAAAACAAATGCCTTCAACCCTTCTACGTATCAGGGCTGAAGGCGTTTTCCTCGTTACCAGTGGTACTGCAAATTATAAATCACCAAGGAATTTCTTTTGCCAGTTCATTATATACCCGCATAAATTGCGATTCTGAAATTGTTTTATTCTTAGTATAGTCGCTAAAGTATTTCCAGGAATCCTCTTCATCTAAGACACCATCTTTGGTCCGAATCTGCGAAAAACTACCGGTTCTGATATGCCTTGATCCGAAGGCACGTAGTGATAAAACCCTTACAAACTTTGGGTTGGGACTCATATTAATTTTAATGGTACGGTAATCATGATTACTAAACTGTAATGAAGCCAATGTCTTAGAGGCGATTCGAATCATAAAGTCCAATAACAGCTGATTGGCAATCGGCGTTTCAAAACGACACCACAGGTGATAGCCCCGGCCACTTTTAATACTAACCGTCTCCATGCCGTATTTTCCAAGATGCTGCTCTAAATAGTCTACGGCAAGCTCTATCTCCGGTATGATTGCATTATTATTGGCTTTAAAGTTATTGTCTAAATTAAAACAACATGTGTTATTTGCCGTATCATCAAAATATAGGCAAGCATTATACTCTTGCTTTACATGTCCTTGCAGTAATTTCTTTCTACGGGACTCCGAGACATTGAGCAACCTGTATTTATGGATAAAATTGCTTTCCATCTGCCCATAATCCAGTTTCACATTGTCTGCAACAAGTTCATCGATAAAAGCAAAGCCGTACTTCTTATTTTCTATTTTCACTTTATCCTTACGCATGGTCTGATAGAAAACATCGATCAGCTCTACTCTTGTATCCATTGTTTTATCTCCTCAAATCTAGTAAATCCTTTTGCTGCATGGAAAGAAACTGAACTATGCTTGTCCATAATAGGATAATACACCTTAATGCCATATCGCTCACCATGAATCATATTTAAAATATCATCATCAATTAAATGGGGTATATCCCATAGTTTACAAAATACAATTTTGTTTAAGGCCATAAAAAAATAATCATAGGGAATGTCATTGTCTTGCAGCCACTTTTTCGTACAGTCCCCTGTCAAACGCAAATTTCGTTTTGTACAAATAACGACTTTCCAGCCATTCTCTTTTAGCCAATGCATAAACGCTACTCCGTCCGGGTTTACCTGTGCCAAACCATAACACTGCTCATGTATACGATAACGAAAATCGGAAAACTTACTCGTCAAAAATTTACTTTCAGGAAAAACATCACGTTTTACCAAATCAAGATATGTATCAAATTCCTCACGAGATAAGCCATAAGAATCATTATATACAAACGTAGCACGCCCTAAGATATCTGAAAAATTATTCAATACATTGTCAATATCAACAGCAATTACTTTCATACGGTGCACCTCATCTTATAGTACCGGTCATTATTTTGTTGCCACATTTATTTAACATTCCTTTATTCATCATCGCAGAGAAAAATTAATATAGGATTAAATTTTTCCCGGGAAATAAATAAATCCGTCTACAGCCTCTTACTTTTTATCAGGCTGTCGACGGATTTATTTTAGTAGCTTTATAATTACCAAGTTTGACGGAACAACTGTTATCATATGACCTAGGGCTGAAATGCATTATTATATTAAATTGGAGTTTTTTTGATTCTATTATATTAAATATTGGTAATTTATGGTACAATGATGTTATCATTGGGGGCGTAGCTCAGTTGGGAGAGCGCTTGGTTCGCATTCAAGAGGTCATGGGTTCGAATCCCACCGTCTCCACCATAAGAAATGAAAGGCTTCGCAGTATACCTGCGAAGCCTTTTTTAATGGAAACCAAACTGATTAACGATTGTAACTAATGAGGCTAGCTTTTCTGCATTGATTTCTCCAAAAGAAGAAGTATTCTCACGGATGGCTGTGCCAAAATGATACTCTGGGGCCCTAGTTTCGGTGATAATTTGTTTTATGTTTTTTAAATTCAACCCGCCTCCTACCAAAACCCGGAGCGATCCTGCATTGGCAATCATTTGTTTGATTCTGGATAGATTATCTAAGATATCTCCCTTACCGCCTGAAGTAAGAACCCTTTTTATCTGTGAATACTTAGCCAACACGGTAATGCCGTTTACAGGATCAGCCAGTTCGTCAATGGCTCTATGAAAGGTAACTTCCAGATCCCCACATACTTCTAGCAGTTTCGCTAGAGAATTCTCACAGATTCTATTATTTTTATCCAAAACGCCGAGAACCACGCCATTTGCTTTTAACTGCTTGGCGATCAAAATATCTTCTTTCATTACATTCAATTCATCATCTGTATACACAAATGATTTCGCGTGGGGTCGAATCATTACATTAACGGGTATCTTCACACTTTCTATCACTTTTTTTATCAGCCCATAACTCGGTGTCAGACCACCTTCCGTCAGCGCACTGATCAACTCGATTCGGTTGGCACCAGAAGCTTCTATTCTTTTTGCATCTTCCACAGTGGTTGCGATGATCTCAAGCATTTTCTTCCCCCCTCAATGCAGCAGCATTGTTAATAGCAATTTTCACACTCATGCTACTCCCGATACACATGATTGGCTATTTACGTGATCTGATCCCATGTTCTTCGATAAGAGCTGGACTCACTTGTAAGTGTGAGCTCTTTTTCGGCACGAGTGACTGCGGTATAAAGCCATCTCGGATTATTGCGAAAAGCGTCTTGGTGGACGAAGACCTTTTCCCATTGACTGCCTTGGCTTTTATGAGCAGTGATCACATAGCCGTAGGTGGCGATAGATACTTCTTTGGAAAGTTCATTTTTTCGACTAATGGCGTTTTTATCATACCAGTCAACAGGAAAATGTTCCTTCACATCGAGGAACTGGGCATGATAGACGGAAGACTTCTCGATGGCGGGAAGGAGCAGGATTTTGTGGTTATTGTTTGTAATCAGATACGCCCGAACGGTGCTAGGAGATTCCTCAGCGTTTCCTCGAATCGGCAAAATCTTGGCAGTGATGACGGTGACTTCATCTAGTGTCAAGCGATCGCCATTGACAAAACGTGTACCATTGCCAATAAAGAGGATTCGGTCACCATTTTGGGGTTCATCCGTGCTATTTTCGCCGAATTTGACTTGACGAGCTTTTTGGTTGAGGATGAGTCTTGCTTTGTTCGTGCCAATGATGAAAATACTATCTTCGTTTTGGACGACTGACTGGAGAAAGGCTCGGGCCGTGGCTTGCTTACCTAGTATCCGCACTGCTCCCCGGGACTCGTTCGGAACAATGATCTGTTTAAGATTTCTAAGGCAGGTTGCATACAGTAGAATCTCACTGCTGGCGCCTTGACGCTTTACCTCGGTCAGTTCAAAATTTTTGTTATGGAGGATTTCTGGATCGTCACCGACGGGTTCTAATTGAAAGCTGTCGCCAAAGAAAATGACTTTTGCCTTCGCGGATTGCACTTCGTTGATGAGATCACTATAAACACTTCTGCTAATCATGGAGGCTTCGTCTACGAGAATGAGATGATAAGACTTAAAGGTAACACTCGGTACCCAATCGCCAGTATCAGGATCAGGAGAACCATAGAGGATGGAGTGAAGGGTTTTAAAAACGACTTTGATATCACCGAATTTTTCCTTCAACACCTTAACCGCTTGGTTGGTGGGAGCTGTGATGATACATTCATATTTAAGGGATAGCCCATATTTGACGATGTTCTCCGCTATCGTTGTTTTTCCTGTGCCAGCATAACCAGCCAGAATATAGCTGGATTCTTTTTGACTTAATAAGAAGGCGTCGATTTCCTTTAAAGCTATTTCTTGCTGTGCGGTATAGGCTATGGGATTGCTACGAAGGGTGAGAATGTCATCATTCGATACGATATCGGGAACAAACTCTTCTTCTACGGCTTCTTTTTTCGTTTCTTTGATTGGCTTCATTCGAGTTTTCCGAGGTTTAGACTCGCGATCCAAGGGAAATGAAATGAGTGCAAGCTGCTCAATATCGGACTCTTTTTTACCACTTATTTTAGTAAAACTCATATTCCCACCTCTTTGCCTTCACCTTTTAATCAGAGTACTATTACTCAATTCATTATCCTATATTGTCTTGTATATAGGCCAGTTTTTCTTTCGTTCTAGTCACTAAAAAGTACGCTATGACAAGCGTTACGGCCTCTGTCAAGGGCGTAGTCAGCCATATTCCTATATCACCTAAGATATGTGGTAACACCAATAAAAATATCACCAGCAGAATAAGACTTCGCAGACTGGAAACCAGCGCGGCTACTTTGGTTTCGCCAATTGAAGTAAAGAATACTAACGCAATAATGTTATAGCCATTAAGTATGAAAGCGATTGAAAAGATTTTTAGTCCTATCCCGCCAATATGTAAAAGTTCCGCATTTCCCTTAGAAAATATACTGATTATACTTTCCGAGGCAACAAAAGACACCATAAATACCAACACCCCTACTAAGAATACCGCTTGTAAAGCCGTTTTTAGTAGTTTGAAGATCATTCCTATATTCTTTGCTCCAAAATTATAGCTTATAACTGGGTGAATACCTATAGCAATTCCAGTAAGTATCATATTCTGTATAAATAAAACGTAACCAATAATGGTAAATGCAGCAACCCCATTGACACCAAATCTCTCTAGCAGCACCAAGTTGAATATAAATGTAGTAATTGAAATAGAAATTTGTGATATAAATTCCGCCGAACCAATCATCAATATATTTTTGAAATCAATTAACGTAACGCTAAATTTGTTGAATCTAAAGACTGATCTTTTAGTAAAAAAATATCCTATACCAAATAAAAAAGGCAGCAAAACGGCGATACCTGACGCTAATGCGGCTCCCTTCATGCCCCAATCCAATTTCATAATAAACACATAGTCCAGAATAAAATTAAAGACATTTCCTGCCAATCCAAAAAGTAAGGATAACTGTGGCTTGCCCTCTGCTCTGATAAACATGGAGAAGGCCATATTCATCATCATGAATATATAAAAATATACTACGACACTAAGGAAGTCCTTTACATATTGATACATAAAGTCCTTCGCATTTAACAGCATTACGACCTCGTCCAGAAATACTGCAATCATTACTACTATTATTGTATTTATAACGAAAATTGCCATCAAGGAAAATGAAAAGTAGTAATTTGCTCGATGGTTTTCTTTCGCTCCAAGGCTCTGCGTAGCAAGAGTTACTCCGCCAACCCCTATTGTTATCGTAACTGCCATTAAAATATAAAACACTGGAAGTGTAAGATTTATTGCCGCAAGACCATTTTCTCCTACTTTCCACCCAATAAAGATACCATCGACTATGATAATAAAAGATGTAAGAAACATACCTACAATACACGGAATGGAATAGTTTAAAAACGTTTTAATAATATTTTTTTCTCGAAATATTTCACTCATTTCTGAATACCCCTCTCATATCGATCTTTCTGATATGTATTCTACATTTTTTTATAAAAGGGGGCTTCTGAATTTGAGCTTTTAATTGTAGCTACTCTTTATGGGTATACAAATTTCAACAGCTATATTTCCTTTTTCATCCACGCCATCTTGGTAAATTTCCAAACTCGGCTTATTGTCTAATTCATATTTGCAAAAAGGGAACCACAACGCAAAAATTTCATTAAAAACCAATATAAGTTTCTCTAATTTATCGTAAAACTCATAACAGGCATACATCCCTGATTCAATCCGATGTACATTGATGCCTGATACCTGATCAACAACCATGCACATATCATATATACATCTTTCTTCATCCGTAATGAGTGGATCGTCATAAGAAATACCCACAAATCGAGAATTGATATCCAGTAATTTTTTCTCTTCCATTTCTTCACAAAAGATTTCCCATGCTCCTTGCAGGTCTCTCGTGTAGTTACAAATAGTCCTCTTATATACTAGATTCATACCTTCCATTCTTTTTATCCGTATTTTAGCGTCAATCTCTTCAAATATATTTTCTTTCTTTTTTAGATTATGAATATGATCGAATACCGCAGCAAATGAATCCTTGAAGGGTACACCATTCAGTTTTCTATAATCAGTGGCACTCAATCCGAAATATTGCTTGAAAGCAGATGCAAAATTGGACGGACTGTAGCCAATTTCTATTGCAATATTGGTTATAGGGCTATCTTTCGAAGTTCTCAACTTGAAAGCAGCATTCTCCAATTTCATTCGCTTTATGAAGGAATATATATTTTCACCAACGATTAACTTAAATACTCGATTGAAATAATACTTCGAAAAGCAGCAATGATCCGCGATCTCATCCACTGTCAAGTTCTTGTCCAAGTTCTGATAGATATAGTTTAGCGCCTGATTGATGCTCATAATATAATCACTATGCAAAAAATCGATCCTCCTATCGCAGAAACTATTAGGTGCATTCATTATAGCAACTATAAGAGTACTCTAGTTTTTATATAATCTAATTGTATCATTATGCCAATTGCTTTACAAAGTAATGACGTTTTCCTGTGATAGGATATTGCTCCAAGGTAAATACTTCTTTGTAACCTAGTTTTATATAAAAATCCTTAGCTTGAAAACTAAATGTATTTAGAAATACATAAGTACAGCCTCTTTTTTGGGCTTCGGTTTCAACATCCCGGACCAATTTTGAGCCAACCCTTGCCCCTCTTGCTTTCTCATCCACCCATAAATAATCGATTTCGAGCCAATTACCATGTGTTTCTCCGGTAATTCCCCCGATTTTACTACCATTTTCATCAGTAACAAAGATTGCGATCGGTTTGACGAGTTTGCATTCAATACGACTAAGATTGTATTCACGAAGATGATTCAATATTTCTTGGATATCCTCTTCCTTTGGGTTATCGGTCATTGTAAACTTCATATGCCCCTCCTAAAAATTGTCATTCCATTAATAATACAGTATTTTAAATTAAAAAGAAACAAAAGGGGCAAAACCTAATTATACATAAAAATACCCTATAGAGTAGACTTTTTTAAGAGTCTACTCTATAGGGTACATTTTTTTTACTGTGATCCATTCATTACGAGATAAAGGCATTGATTAAGAGTACGCCAGCCAAGCCCATGAAGGAAATGGCGGTTTCCATCACGCACCAGGATCGTACCGTCTCCCGCACGGAAAGATTGAAGAACTCTTTGAACATCCAAAATCCTGGGTCATTGGGTGGCCCCGCCATGACACTGCCCGCCCCGGTAGCCAAAACCATAAGTTCCGGGCTGACTCCCGTTGCCGCAACGAGTGGCAGTACCATTCCTCCTGTCGTCAAGGCAGCCACCGTTGCAGAACCTACTGCAAGGCGAAGAACAGCGGCAATGATCCATGCCAATACTAATGGGGACAACTGAGAGCCTGCCATTAAAGAGGCAATGTACTTGCCTACCCCGCTGTCAATCAGCACCTGCTTAAAAGCACCGCCACCGCCAACTACCAGCAGAATCATGGCAATGGTCATGGCAGACTGCTGTACTGATTCCATGATCTCTGCCACGGTTTTTCCCCGTTTCAATCCAAAGGTGTAGAAGGCGACAAGAACGGCTAATAATAAGGCCATATCTGCATTACCTACGAAGGCAAAGAACTGAGTCACAGGCGACTCCTTGGGAAGGGTTAACTTCGTAAGGGAAGCTGCCGCCATCAAAAATACAGGAATCAAGGTAGTAAAGAGACTCGTCCCAAAACTAGGCATTTCTTCTTCGCTAAACGACTTATGGCTATGCAGTCCTTCTGGTACAGAAGGATTGAGATCCTTCATGGTTTCGTAGAAGAAAGGGCCGGCTACAATAATCGTCGGTATGGCAATCAGAAAACCATAGACTAACGTAAGTCCAATATCTGCATTAAAGATGACAGCGATTGCCGTAGGCCCTGGATGGGGCGGCAAAAAGCAATGGGTAACGGATAAAGCCGCCGCCATAGGTACACCAACTTCCAACAGAGGCACCCCTGCCGATACGGCAATGGTAAAGACTAAGGGAATGAGGAGGACAAAGCCCACTTCATAGAATAAGGCAATGCCCACAATGAAACCCGTCAAACACACTGCCCATTTCACATACTTCTTACCAAACTGGTCAATGAGATGAAGGGCAATGCGCTGTGCCCCGCCACTGTCCACCATGAGTTTGCCTAGCATAGATCCCAGACTAATGACTAACGCCAAATGTCCTAAGGTTCCCCCTACACCGCTTTCAATGGAATCCACTACTTTTAAGAGGGGTAGTCCCTCTGCCAGACCAACAGTTAAGGAAACTAAAATCAAGGACAGAAAGCTGTTGAGCTTCACCCCAATAATGAGAATAAACAGGATGACAATCCCTAAGGCTAAAATCACTAACGGCATGATTTACCTCCTGTGATGGACTGATCCCAGGGAATTTCCTGAGCGATTGTTCCTGCTTCTTGGCTATTGGCAATGAAGCTTTTGATTTCCTCAGCCGTGGACATGGCATCGGAACAACTATGACTGGATACCACCCTTGCCGCCGAGGCCGCCGCAAATTCTAGTGATGGGGCTAACTGCCAGCCTTCTAAGATCCCATAGAGAAAAGCGGAAGCATAGGCATCCCCACCGCCGAAGGATTTTAAGAGTTTCACCGAGAAGGAACCCACTTGATAAGCCTTCCGATCACTGCTGTAGGCAAGAGAACCTTTCTTGCCATGTTTGATAATGACAATCTGATTCCCATGACTGAGATATTGATCGGCTAGGCAGTAGTCGGGTATGTCATTACCCTGTTCTAGCTTTTCCATGAGTTCGAATTCTTCCCGAGAACCCATGAGGATATCACTGCGCTGGCCTGTCAAGGAGTAGTATACCGCTACTTCCGCTTTTGACTTCCAGGTATAGTTACGGTAGTCAATATCAAAGATCACCCTGGTATCATGCTTCTTGGCATACTTCATCGCTAAGAAGCAAGCTTCCCGGGAAGGACTAGCTGCCAAGGCTGTCCCTGAGATCAAGAGGAACCTAGCTCTCTTAATGTACTCTTCGGAAACATCCTCGGGAGCTAATTGCAAATCCGCAACCCCCTCACGATACATGAGAATCTGACTTTCCGTGGGACTGGATATTTCCGTAAAGGTCAGACCTAAGACCTCCCCATGCGATGCCTTAGAAACGTGAGAGACATCAATCCCCTTTTCGATAAAGTAGTCTGTCACGTATCTGCCAAAGGCATCATCAGACACCTTGCCGATAAATCCTACTTTCTTACCAAGACGGGCTAAACCAACGGCGATATTGGCAGGAGAACCGCCTACATATTTGGTAAAGGTGTTGACCTTATCCAAGGTTCGATGAATCTCGTTAGGGTTCAAATCAATGGCAATACGCCCCACGGCAATAACATCAATATCTTTCGTAGATGCAAAGCTGAACTTTTTCATACGAATAACCTCCTATGATTTTTGTATTTTTAATTCGCTACTTTCACCGTTTCCTTTATAGCACCGCTACCACTTTCACAAACTTGTCGGGAAAACTAGCCATATTCATGACGGAATCGGGAATCTCGTCGAAAGTCACTACTCGACTGATGATCTCATGCACCTTGATTTGCTTGTTTTGTAGTAAGTCAATGGCTTCGGGGAATTCATTGGCACTGGTACGGGAGCCTACAATATCTAGTTCCTTCTTGGTAATCACAGCCGTAGGCAAGGGCGTTTCCCCATTGGGCCAGCCCACCAAGGCAATTCGCCCTGCGGCAGATACATAGTCAAACATCCCAAAGATAGCCCCTTTAGCTCCTGAGGCTTCGATAACGACTTCTGCCATACGTCCCTGAGTAATAATGTTCAGTTCTTGTATCACATTGCCCTTAGACGGATGCAGGGTATAGGGTATGCCAATCTCTTTAGCCAGTGTTAAGCGTTTCTCTTCCACATCTACTACGATGGGAACCGCTCCATAGACCATAGCAACCTGGGCCGCTAACAAACCAATGGCTCCCGCCCCAATTATGAGAATATGCTCCCCGTCCTTCACTCGAGCCCGATGATTGGCATGGAGAGCAATGGTCAAGGGCTCAATCATGGCAACCTCTTGCCACTCCATTTCGGCAGGTACTACATGCACCAAGTTGAGTGGATGAGACACATACTCCGCCATACCTCCATCCGTCTGCACTCCTAAGACTTTTAACTGTTCGCAGCAGTTGGTTCGGCCAATACTGCAAGGGTAGCACTGGTAGCAAGGTAGATAAGGTTCTAATACCACTCTGTCCCCTACCATAATTCCCTTGCTGTTCTCTCCAATCTCCACGACTTCCCCGCCGATCTCATGACCGATGATACGAGGATAGCTTACGGTGGGGTTGACGCCCCGATAGGCACCAATGTCTGATCCGCAGATGCCTAGGGCACGGACTTTGATGAGAACTTCACTGTCGTTCTTGCGTTCTGGCATGGGGATGTTTTTAATGCCGATTTTGAGGGGCGAATCTAGAGTTATTGCTTTCATGGTTTTGTCTCCTTTTGATGTAAGATTTAGTTTTTATGTACCGTTACTAAAATACGAACCTCCTTTCTGAGAATTAAATGCAGAATTTTACAAATATTGTTGGTATAATCTAGGTAACAGAAATTAATTGATCATTTCTTTACTACTGAAATTAGAAGGACTTCTGATTGTTATTGTCTTTTCTTTGGATATTTGACCGATAGAGAACAATTTATCACCTCCTTAGCTGGATCTAGATGTAGCATTATTCTTTTTGTCGCTTTTCGCTACATTTTTCTGCAAAAAAAAGTTCCCAATCAAAATCAAGAGTTAAAGCTATTCTTTTTGCAACTTTAGGACTTGGGTTTCTTAGTCCTAATTCAATTTGTGTATAATATGCCCGCTTTATATTAGCCTTGTCTGCAACCTCTTGATGAGTTACCCCTTGCTGATGTCGAAACTCTACTAACCAATTTCTTACCATCCTCATCACCTTTGTTCTAATTCGCTACAAATTCATTATAGTAGCGTTTCGCTACCATGTCAATGATCTTTATATTTATTTGTGACTTATTGCTACAATATATTTTAGTAGCAAACCGCTACATATATAATAAGCAGTAAGAAAGGTTGTGATGAGCTTTGTTAGGTAAAAGACTAAGAGAATTACGAACTGCCAAAGACTTAACACAACAGAAATTAGCAAATATGCTGGATATCCCCCGCGGAACGTATGCCCATTACGAAATTGGAAAACGTGAACCAGATAATGCTACCCTTTTGCAGCTTGCTAAGTTCTTTAATGTTACAGTTGATTATTTATTAAATAATGATACTGCCGGTCTCCAATCTGCTCAACCAAGCAAAGAACCTCCTAATGACTTAATTAAATTTCTTGATCAGCCAGAAATATTACTCGAAGGTATGTTGCTAACTAAAGAAGATAAAGCCAAAATTAAAGCATCACTTGATATTATATTCTGGGATACAAAACAAAAAAAGAAGCGGGAAAAATCGTAAATCGATTTTTCCCGCTTCTTTAGCATGCGAAAATTTTCAAAGCAATGCTCTGTTTCACGTTTCTTACAATTGGCAGCTTCTTTAATCCCAATAAGAATCGTATCTTAGGATTATCTTAATTATTATATTGCCTCTTCCATCTCCCAGGACAAACAACCTGACCCCGTGTCCCACTCTATAACTTCCTTAGTATTTATGATACATATAAAAAACAGGCTCTGAGTACAATACTCAGCAGCCTATTTCATTTTATTAGGCGGGCGAATGCATGATAATATCGTAGGAATAATCTAGTAAGGTCTTTGAGATCATATAATACTACATAAATTTTCCTCCCGGTCTCACACGGGTTACCTCATGCCCATCTCAGTGCTCCATCACCGCAAGTAAATCTCAAGATAAATTATATTATTATATTGATTCCTTATTCATTCCTGACCGAGCGCTCTACGCTAATTCGCTTTCGATTTATTACGGTAAGGGCTCAATTGTATTTATTATTCTCTATAATATTATATAAAATATCCTCACCGTTGGCAGTTAGTAGACAATGCCAACATTAATTAACGCAAATGTAACACATTTTACTTTTCACCCTTCATAATTCACCCAACAATTTTCATTTGACGCATTAAAAAATTTCACTTCAATCTCCTTATTTCTTCTTTTCAACAAATTGATAATTCTATCTTGTTCATCTCTAATATCATTAACAGAGGATTTCTCTGATATATATATTGATATCATTACTTTGCTAACACCATTTTTATGAAATATCCTATTTACCAGATGCTCTTCTTGCTCAGCTAGCCTCCAACCATATATGACTGCAAATTTTCCCAAATCCACTAATATATTTTCATATACATAATTAAGATAGGAACTCCTTTTTATCGTTCTTAATTTTTGCTTAGAATCTCCTTCACTCACAAATAAGGGGACATAATTTTTGCTCCATTTCTCAGATATTTCCTCAAATAAATTGTTCTGACTAGATACTGTTATTTTTAATTCTTCATTATTATCATTAGTTGCTAATATTAAACTACCATGCGGATAAAAAACTAATGTTGGGTCACTAACGCCTCCGTATCCACTTCTATATTTCTGAGTTTCGTAATCAAATCCAAGATTACCATCATCCATTTTCGCCGTGAAGCAATCCTTCATTTTATAATTTGCTTCAAAATTATTACTCATCATTGCCCAATAAATTAATAAATCATAATTCAAACTTATAACTGTCTTAAATTGTTCCATAAATTTTTTTATATTAAATAATTTAAAAAGTACATCACCATGCTTTACATGATTTTCCTTTACAACATTTATTAGTGCTTTTCTTATACTATCATAAGTCTTTAGAGCAACATTATCATTATCTAAGTCTAACACGTTATTAATAATTGATGCTTGTCTTAGTTTATTTAATACTAGTTCAAAATCTGTCGTATCTAATTTTTCAAATAACTCTCTAGAGTTACAATCTAATATTGAATTGCTACAAGCCATATCAAATAATTTTGAATAAAAAAAACAATCACTAACAGCTATACTTGCTCCATTTCCTAAAATTAAAACTGCACTTTTTAAGACTTCTTTATTAGGTATAAGATCATCAAATTCATAAATTTCATAATCCTGCATCCTATCACCACCTTATTTTTTTTATTTTATCAAGAGTCTTATGCAGTTTCTTTTTTCAATGTTGTAACGTGATCACTTTTTGATTGCTCCTGTGGTATAACTGCCATAACAGATAAAGCGCGTTCTGAATTAAGTAACTCTATTAGACCGATTCTAATAGATTGCAATTCAGAATCTAAATTAGCATATCCTTGCGGAAAGTAAGATGTTCTTTTTATATGTGATTTACCAAAATCATAGTTTAAACTAAGAGCCATATTTTCTAGTAATTCAATTAATAGTTCCTCGCGTTTTTCAATCCATAATTCAATTTGCATCTTATTGTTATTTAAATGATCTAAATACACCTTCCATGATTCCATAACCGCTCTATCTTTTTTGTCCGTGCCATAAAATATAACATCAATCAGATTTAAAGCTTCTACGTGTTCTGGGTTCAATATAGAAGCACGAGTTTTCATAAGCGTTCTAAATATATCCTCTTTACGTTGCTTCTTTTCAGCACTTTTTTGAAGTCGCCGACTAACTTGTAATGCAATAAGCGGTGACAAAAGCATTGCAGAAAGTGTTAAAACATTAATTAATTCCATTAATAACGCCATCCTTTCTAATTAATCAAATTAAGCTCTTCGACATTTTGAAGTTATTCACTATTTCCCCTAAAAATCCTGTCTAATTCTAAGAGATAAATAAAAAACCGTCTACTTTTCAGTAGCGGCGATATTAATAATTTACTGCTTTTATTTAATTTCACATTGGAGCGTATATCACATTAAATCAACCATAATAACGGTAAATAGCCAGAACATAGGCAACACCTCTATAGAGGTTACTATTCCCATATGGCAAACAGGTATTAAGTAATTAGTCTCTCTTCTTCATTAATAAATCATATGTTGTTTCTTGCCAAAATTGTAATACTAATTCTTCTTGCTTCTTTTTATCCTTCTTATCTTTTTCTTCTATTTCAAGCTCATATTCTCTAAGTGAGATTATGTGATTAACCAACGCAAAAGAAATACCTAAGGCAGATATAATAACTTTAATAATATCAATAATATCAATTTTAGAATAGTTATTTGCAAAATATAGTAATGAAGTCACTGTTGTAGATATCCATAAATAAAAAGTCAATAGTGCTTTAGCCGTTTTGGGAGTTACTTTATCGTTAATCACAACATGATAGGAAAACCATAATACTATAAATATTGCCAAAATACAAAGAAATATTTCAATTATATAATAAAAAATTATCTTGACACTATAATTAAATTCTCCTGTAAGAGTATATACAAAACAAATTAAAATAACAAATATAAGTGACATTAACTCAAAAGAAAATTTATATAATCCTGTCAAAAATGATCGGTGTGAAAATTCTTTCACTAATTCTAATCCAGCTTTGTCATCTCTTTTCGGTCCTTTCTTTGTTAAATATTGTAATAACATCAAGAACCAAAAATAAGTTCCTGTTATACCTATCATTAGAGAATTTAATCTAAAAATATGAGATACACTGATTGATAATATTACCATAATTATCAATAGTAAATAGTATAATTTAATATTAAATATACTCATTTTATTAAACCATTCAACTACACTTTCCATAATTGAAAATAATTTTCGGATTATATTGAGCATAAATTTGTACTCCTAATTTAAATAGTTACTTTAAAAATTCTCATATATCTTTTCCAAATTCGACCATAAATTGACAAACTCCTTTATTAAAGTAAAAAATAGAGGTAGGGCTTTTAGGTATCCTACCTCTTGTTTATCAATATTCTTCTGGGAGAAGCATCATAGAAGAGACGTGGGGAAGAGACGTGGGGACGGTGGTTATGTCTTGTTGAAAATCAAAAGACATAACCACCGTCCCCACGTCCTATTTTACACTGTCAACAATGCGATTTGCAGATGAGATCGTTCCTGTAAAGGAACTAGAAACTTACCTGCCTACAGATGTACAACTGTCTGACAAGGAACTTGGCATGGCTAAAACTCTCATTGATACCTTAATTACTAAATTTGATCCATCCAATTATGAAAATGAGTATCATAAGCAAGTTATACAAATGATTGAAGATAAGGCAGGAAATGAAGATATTGCCTTAATAATCCGGTAAATGAAAAATATAATGAGGACAATAGCGATAAATCCATATGGAGCGTTTGAATTTGAATTTGAATTGCGCATCATGTTACCTGCCTTAGTGATTTTCTAAACATATTTTTCTATACATTCTAGAGATTACGTCTCTTTAAAGTCTTAATTCATGAGGAAGCGAGGGGACAGTTCTTTTGCTTCCAATATTATCTTTCATTAAAATATTAACTTTTTATTGCTTTCAAGAATAAAAAAGACTACGCTTTTGCCATTCATGGGACACAGAGACAGGTTCCTTGTCCCATTAAAAACGCTAGCTTTCAATTGTCTTTAATTTATCGCTAAGTCAAATTTAAAGAGAAGCTCCTCATAAATCTACAACTAGGTCATTATGGGTAGCTTCTCTTTTGCAAAAACTAATTCCTGCTATATTTTTACATTATATTCATTATTTTACCAAAGCAATGCTCCGTTTCAGGCTTCTTATCAATTGACAGTTTCTTTAATCCCAATAAAAATCGTAGCTTAGAATGATCTTAATTATATATTGCCTCTTCCATCTCTCGGAACAAACAACATGTCCCCGTGTCCCAATCATTGCTACTAAAATCAACAAGTCTTATCTAAAACTTTACGTATTTTTTTTGCTATCTCAATTACACTACTAAATTCACTCGATAATGCAAGTCTATCTGCTAGCATTGGACTATAGTTAAGAATTTCATGTTTACTCACATTGTGCCAAATAGGTAAAATAACTTTTTGCCCATTAAGTTCTTTAGCAACTAAAGAATTTAATTCATATTTAGTCCAAGTTTTATCTATAAATTTTTTAGATAAAACTACAATTCCATATCTTGAATTTATTAATCCCTTATCTATAGCCTCCCTTAAACTATCACCTACTTCAAATTCAAATTCATCATAGCAAATCCTAAATCCATATTTTATAAGTAACTTTGCTAAAGGTCTAACAAATTCGTCTTTATCTTCACTGGCATGGGAAATAAATGCATCATATTTCTTCGCTTTTAAGCGCGCATTTAATTTTGAAGATAATTGCTGCTGAAATGATTGCTTTTGTATTGACAACTCAATTTCGCTTGCAGCAAGCAAATATACATCAGCAATATCTTTTACTTTTTTATCTAAAAATAAATCCTTTCCGCTTGCTATATAATTATTTATTCTCGATGTTCCAGGAATAACTGCTTTAATAATTGAAGCATCCATACCTAAATGTTCATCATAAGACTGAATTAAATTTGCTAATGCTTCATCAAACCATTGTTGATATTCCAGTTGTTCTTTTGTATTACCTTTGTTGTAGAAAAAGTAAATTTTCTTTGCTTTAGGGATTCCTATCAATTGATTAGCTTGCATTTTTTTTAAATAATTATATATAGATTGTACTCCGCGCAACGCATGCATGCTGTTATTTATTGGGAAAATAATAATATCTGCTAAATATATACTTTGTCTTTCAAAACTTGTATCTGTTCCGCGTCCACTGTCACACACGATATACTTATATTTCTTTGACGTACATATATCATTAAAAAGTCGTTTCAAATTTTCTTTTCCATTAATAAGCTCTTCTTCCGTTGTTATATTCTTAATACTACTATATGTAAGAATATCTACTCCTTGAGAATTAGTGTATATAGTAATTGGAGGAATACCTATTACTTTTTGCTTCACCACGTTATTGCTTAACTTGGCATCTATATTATATAATTGATGTTCTTTAAGGACCCCTAAAATCATTGAAGCATGATCCGCTGTATTTAAATTTGCACACAAAACCTTTTCCTCAGTTAACTTAGAAATAGCTACACTCAAAAAAGCAGTAGAGCATGATTTCCCTACTCCGCCTGCACCACTGCATATTACTATAACTTTGGAAGTTTCTTCATTACCTGAAATTGGGAGATTGTATATTTCTTCAGCCATTTGAATTCATTCCTTTTTTGAAGTTATAACACTTTATCTATACTCACAACCGTTAATCATTATATTTATCAATATTGGTATCAGAGCATTTCAAGCCCATCAAATATTTCAACAAGGTTTTTATGCTTAAATGCTACCTGCTCTCCTAATCTAGAGATTTTACGTGTACAATTGTTGCTGTTTAGGGTCGATTATAAAATCCTCTAAAAACTCGGGTAAGTAGCGCTCACATATTTCTTTCCTAACGATAGCCTGTCCACCAAACAGGCGAAATACAATTACATCATCCTCCTCGTTAAGTAACATCGGCCTCCCATACATTTTTGTACATGCTTCAATCGCTTTCATCGGAATAACTGGTCTCAACCTTCTGACTTCCAACGTGCGCGTTTCATCTGACCAGCCAATCCATTCGGTTTGTCCGCCGATTACGTTATTTTCTTCAGAATGAATCCAATAATATTCAGAACTCTCATCCACAGTAGTACTTCTTTTGCATTTAAGATAACGTTTATAAAACATATTATTTTTTCCATCATGAAAAATTTTGTTTGATTCTGCTTTTAAATCTCCCTCAAAAGCCAATAGTCCAAGCAAATAGTCTGCAGAGACATCAAAGTATGTTGCGAGCTTTACCAACGCGTAGGAATCAGGTTTAGATTTATCTGTCTCGTATCTCTGAATAGATTTTATGCTAACTCCTAAATCTTCCGCTAATGTTCCTTGGCTCAAGTTGAGAGAATTTCTTAGATCTTTTATCCTTTGCCCCTGAGTTTTCATAGGCTTCCCCCTCCAATTGTCTGTATATCTCGATAATAATACAAATATTTCCGTTAGAAAACAGACAATTATGTCCTATCTGAGTAATGGGACGGTTCTTTGACTCACAATGTTACTTTCCATATGAGACACGGAAACAGATATCCCTATATGTATCTTTAAACTGTCCGTATTTCATCTTTATGTCAAATTTAAAGAGAAGCTACCCATAATCTATTAATAAGGTAGATTATGGGTAGCTTCTCTTTCATAATTATTAAATCCTGCTATATTTTTACATAAGAGGAAGCAAGAGGACAATTCTCTTGCTTCCCAATAAGAAAAACGATACGCGTCTTTAAAAACAAAACATTTTGAAACACGAAGAGTATGAAGAACACGAAGGCTTTTTTTACTATTCTTCTTTTGTTTCCTTCGTGTCCGCACTAGCGGCTTCGCGTCTTCGTGTTTAACGTTTTTTCACCCATGGGACACGGGGACAGGTTAGTTGTTTCTTACCAGATTCTCCATGAAACAGCGTACCTGTCCCTATGTTTTAATCCAGTGATTGAGATGATGTCAATAGATTCGTTAATTGAGGTGGTCGGGCAGAATTTAGCTGTAACGATTATTCCGAAGTCATATGTAGAAAACATTCATGACAGTAGGGTTCAAGCGATTTCTATCATAAACCCTATATTTAAAAAAGATGTAGGTATTGTATACAGAAAAGATAGATTTATGTCAGCTGCTACCAAGGCATTTATTCAGCAATTAAAAATTGTTATTCAGACGTCAACAGATTGAGTTTAGATATTTCCAATCTGAATGGCAGGTTACCGTTCTTTTGGGAGGCGTTTTTTTCTTAATTGTCATAAATTTGCCATATTTTTACTGTATAATCACTGTATGGAACTTCATAAGGGATGTATATTGAAGATCCGTGTAATAGAAAGAGCTAGGTATGCTCTTATAGTAAAGAGAAGAAGAGGTTAATTATGAATAACAAAAAAGAAAGAGAAAATGAGTGGCGCGGTCATCCCATTGTAATATTTACTGGACTGCTAGTGCTATACACTGCCAGTAACTCGCTTATGGCACTATTCCATTTCTAATTACAAAAATAGGCCGCAGAAAACCTGACTAGGCTTAATTTGATTTGAAAGTTAAAAATAGATAACCTATTCAATCATTCCGTTGCTTTTCCTAGGGCGGTACAATATGTTTCAGTTACTAAATAAGGGGGATAATAATATGCATCTGAACTTACTTTACAGAATATGTACAATGATTACCGTCATCATGATTTTTCTTGCTCCTGTTGTTTCGGCAGCTAGTATAGGGGAAAAACGTCAAGCTATACGAGATATGTCTAATGAAACCCTGGATAAATTGTATGAGGTGCACCCGAAGGCTAGGGAAGCTATTAAAAATGCAGCAGGATATGCCGTATTCAGCAACTACGGTATAAAAGTTATTGTGCTTGGTGGTGGTAGAGGTAAGGGAATGGTTATTGATAGGAATAGCGGTAGAGAGGTTTTTATGAAAAAAGCTGATGTCGGTTTAGGTTTGGGGCTGGGAGTGAAGAATTATAGGGAAGTTTTTGTTTTTGAAGACAAAAAAGCACTGAACCGCTTTATCGATCAAGGATGGCAGCTTGGCGGACAAGCTACATTTGCGGCAACAGATGGCGTAACTGGGGGTGCTTTTCAGGGAGCGGTTTCTATTTGGCCTGGAGCGTGGCTGTATCAAATAACGGATAAAGGACTTGCTCTTGAAGTTACCGGACAGGGAACTCGCTATTATAAGGATAGTGATCTAAACTAAAATTACAGTAGTTCGGTTCTGTTTGGCAGCTAGTTTATACGGAAAATGACATCATTTCATATAAAGACCTATTCCGTTACAAGGAGAAGCGGAATAGGTCTTATATGTTTTCTTAGGTATTGACAACCTCCCCTGCCCAGTGTACTATTTCTCTAATACACCGGGCAGGGGAGGTTGCGGACTAAGGAGATGAAGGTGTGAATTTAGAATTTGATGCTAAAATGCCTATATATATAAATTATGGAAAAAACATTAGGGAATACAAATAGTGGTTGCTTTGAATAGTAAGCAAAACAAGTCAAGAAACAGTGCCTTGCCTTATGATACTCTTGGTACAGGAGGTGAAACAAATGGAGAACTGGGATAAGATAGATGCAGTCCAGCGGATGCAGAATTATATTGAAGAGCATCTGACTGAACCAATCATGCTGTATAGGTTAGCGCAAGCCGCTGGTTATTCTCCCTGGCATGCATCCCGTATATTCAAGGAGTTGACAGAAAGGAAGCGAGGGGACGGTTCTTTTGCTTCCAAAAAGGAAGCGAGGGGACGGTTCTTTTGCTTCCAATATTATCTTTCATTAAAAATAAGAGACAAAAGGGACGTTTCTTTTTTGTCAACCTTTTGGCTATTATGCCTTGCGTTATTCCCGTTGCTCGCGCAATTTGACGTATCAATAGCCCGTCTTCTTTTATTCGCCGAATTACATTATTAATGCCAAGGGGACGGGGTTATTGACACTACCTTCAATCGATTCCATTGTCAACAACCCCGTCCCTGTGAAATTCCTTAGCTGCGACAATTAGCACACAGTAAAACCCGCCGCAAGGGCAGGTTTCTTCCAGACCAGGCAGACGTTACTTTTTGGTTCTAAAGGGTCTGTAGAATGCACGAATGTCATCAGCGAGAGGTTCCGGTTCCTCCATAGCCGTAAAATGTCCACCGCGAGGCATTAATGTCCAGCGAGTTATATTTAGATTTCGCTCAGCCCATTCTCTAGGTGGTAACAGTATATCAGCGGGAAAGAGTGCAATGCCTGTCGGGACTTCTATAGGCCCCATAGATGGCAAAGAATGCATGTTTTCATAATACATATGTGCTGACGACCCTATAGTATTTGTTACCCAATAAATCATTATATTAGTAAGCAGTTCATCCTCGCTAAATATCTGCCGAAGATCACCATTACAATCACTCCATGCACGGAATTTTTCAACAATCCAACCAGCCAAACCTACTGGTGAATCTGAAAGTCCGTACGCAAGGGTCTGGGGTTTCGTCGATTGGATTGACATATAGGCTCCCTCTTGGGAAACCCATTTCTGAGCGCTTATCTTGTAATTTAATTCTTCTTTTGATAGACCTGCCTGATCGTTAGAATTCATGAGATCTCTAATGATACCGATGTCAGTGAGGTGGATTCCCACTAGAAGTTCTGGATGGTTTAATGCCAGATATCTAGTGACACCAGATCCCATATCTCCACCTGCAGCAGCAAATTTTCCATAGCCGAGTTCTTCTGTCATTAGTTTTGCCCAGAGCTCGGCAACACGAGAATTGTTGATGCCGCTATGGTCAGGGCGACTCGAGAAACCAAATCCAGGGATCGAAGGAACAATCACATCAAAAGAGTCCTCTGGGTCACCGCCATAACGTGCTGGATCCGTCAGAAGAGAGATGATTTTCTTGTATCGTATAAAACTGTCCGGCCATCCGTGGGTAAGTATAATGGGCAAAGGGTTTGAACCTTTACCACGTTCGTGTACAAAGTGAACATCGATCCCATCGACATTACAGCGAAACTGAGAATAGCGGTTCAATTCCTGCTCTTGTGCACGCCAATCAAAATGATCCCGCCAATACGACACGAGGGATTGCAAATAACCTATTTCAGTACCTCGTTCCCAACCTGAGTCTTTTAATTGATCTGGCCAGCGGACATGATCGAGTCTATATTTTAGATCGTCAAGTACTTCCTTAGTAATTTGGATACGAAAACGTTCAACAGCCATAATGATCCTCCTTCCGTTAAATTGTATACATTCAGGAATGTCACAAGACGCGGGGACGGTGGTTCTGTCTTGTAACTTCTTTAAACAACTCCCTTATGCCTGCACCATCCCCGTCTCCATAACTATTCGATATTAATTAGTAGCTGATTTAATAAGAGGGTGATTCTATGAATGAAATTGAATTACATGCTACCATCGTTATTGCCTAATGATAGAACCTAGTGGGACAAGTTGTTTGTCCTGGATGGAAGAGTCAATATGAAATTAAGAGTTCAAAACTGATTCTTATTAGAACGAATTAAGATACATGTAATATTTCTTTTATATGTTGTACAGTTTTATTCGCTGCACCGCGATTTTCTCGGGTAATTAACAAAGCGCGTTCACCAATTAATTGTCTCTTCTCATCATTCGCCAATATTGCAATTAATTTTTCGGTAAGATCATCGCAGTCAAATGCTGTTTCACATGCGCCACGTTTACTAAATAAATCATAAATATCCTTAAAATTGAACATATATGGTCCAACTAAAATAGCTTTCCCATGTACGGCGGGCTCAAGAATGTTATGACCACCCTTTGGAACTAGACTACCGCCCACAAAAACAATATCCCCGATACTATAAATTTTTCCTAATTCACCGATCGTGTTAAGCACTACAACATTATGATTACACTCTAATTTGTTTACTGTTGTACGTAATATGGGTGATAAATTATAATTATTCGCAAGATTCGCCACTGCTTCTGCTCGTGTTATCTCACGTGGTGCAATTATTAAAACTGCTCGATCAAAGTATTCTTGTATTTTTTTGAAAGAAGTAAATAATATTTCTTCTTCACCTTTATGAGTGCTGCCAGCTATTATAATGGGCCATCTTGTTTTTAGTCCCATTTTTAGAAGTAGCTCTTCTTTTTTACTTTGAATCGTGTCGATATAAGTTTGGTCAAACTTAGTATTCCCAGTTACAAAAACCCGATGGGGATCTGCACCTACTTTTATAATACGTTGTGCATCACTAATAGATTGCATACAAAATCTTGTTACTGACGTCAATATGTGTGGGAAGAAATGCAGTATAAAAAGAAAGCGGCTTAAACTTTTCTCACTAAGACGACCATTGACTGTTAATACGGGAATACCCATAGATTGGGCATTCCATAAAAAATTAGGCCACAATTCGGTTTCAACTAGCAATATAATATTGGGCTTGATTCTGGATATTAGATTACGCACTTGGAAAGGTAAATCGGGAAGGATAAAAATAATGCTATCAGCTTCGGGAATTATCTGTTTGGCCATTGCATAGCCATTGACCGTAATTACTGATATTAGAATTGGTATTTTAGGAAGTTGTTTGCGCATTTCTTTTACAATTGGACTGGCAGCAACTATTTCTCCGACTGACGCCGCATGTAGCCAAATACATCCTTTATCGGCTATCGGATCTAAAGTAACTTTCGGTATGAAACCAAAACTTTGGCGAAAACGTGTACTGAAACCCTTTTCTCGTAATAGCCGAATAATATATAACGGTATAACTGCTAAAACAATTACTATTACTACCAAAATATTATATAAAATAATCATAATTAGTACCTATTTCCCTTCGCTGAGGATGCTCCGTATGCAAGGTGTGGAGACAGTGGATGTGTCTTAGAGAAGCGCCGGGACGAATCTTTTCCTTCAGCCTAACACAAGACACGGGGACGGTGGTTCTGTCTTGCAAATTCTTTCAACAACTCCCTTATTGCCTGACACCACCTCCGTCCCCATTATTATTTCGTATAGATATTTAATCCAATCTTTATATCATCATTATTAGGTATAGATTGATTCCCCTCTGTACTGGCAATAATAATTGATTTACCACTACTTGACTTGCCAAAACGCTGGGATAAATCTACCTTTATTGTTAAAATATCTCCCTCAATGACCATATCAATATTTTTCATGCTTATACCTCCATTTCCCTTTGTGACTTGTGACTTTTTAAAAGAGGCAGGTTATATTTCACCACTATGGCAAATCCACAAGACGTGGGGACGGTGGATGTGTCTTATAGATAATCAAACGACAGTCTATGCTGACTTCCATCCCCCTGTCTTCTTTTTTACTAGGAGCGAAAGGTTCTGCCCTTCTGGATATTGTAACAGTAACCCTCCATCTAACCTACAACTCCACTCTCCATTTTTGTTCCATCTCTTTAGTTATATCATAACTTTCATATTCGCTTAGATACCCTTCATGCCAAATATGAAATCCATCACCAGCACATTTAACAAAAATACATTTTGCCCTCTTTTCTCTGCTGGAATAGTACTTAAACAGAAACCTTTCATTACTATAATCAACCCATTTTTTTACTAACGGTATCTCACCCACAAAAGTAGTGTAAATTTTATTATTAACAGTTTGGTAAGTGGCAATTTCCGTGCCTTTGCCATATTCCATAGTCCAAATTACATCATTACCTGATATTTCAGGAAAATAATTTATATTAATTATATACCTAAATAACTCCGTAAAATCGAAATCATCATCAACTTCAATATCAAATGCATGCTCTTCTACATCATCACCCATACATACACTATCTCTATCTATAAAGATTTTCATAATGGACCACACTTCCTATGTGTTATTTTTTTTAGGTTGGATTTTTCAAATCATCTCCGAAACTTTCTTCCTGAATTATGTGAAGGACAAAAGGGACGTTTCTTTTCCGTCAACTTTTTGGCTATTATGCCTCGCGCCATTCCCGTTGCTCGCTCAATTTGACGTATCAACACAAGACACGGGGACGGTGGTTCTGTCTTGTAACTTCTTACAACAACTCTCTTATTACAAGACATCACCTCCGTCCCTCGCGGCCCTTTCCCGTGTCCCTTTTATTCATTATAAATTTTCCCATTAACTATAAATACAAGTTACTACAATTTTGTTTACAAATAAGAATTTATACGCTTCATATCTGTAATCAAGCACGGATTATCTTTTTTCATATTTTCATAAAGTACACTTGCTTGTGTATGGTCCTCTTTCAGTACTTCCAATTCCCTTTGTGTAATTCCAACTAATTGCATAAATTCCACTCTGCCATGAACAGTATCAATTCCATTGCATTCAGTATCATTTACAACGAAAAGTGCTGTAATTGCAGATTCAAATCCTATATGAAGAGAAGTACCATTACCAGCAATGTATTGCATTGGTTCAAAGAACCTTTTCTTTGTGTATGTATATCGAGCGAGATTAGATAGCATATCTATCGCCCATTTACAATCCTCCACCGAATCTTCTTTAAGTTTTATAGTCATTTCATAACCCCATCGGCTCCACTCACCACCAAACGCTTCTTCATCTACGTAAAGCTCTGTCATTCCGTAAGTCAATAGATGCATGTAGCCATTTGATGATTGATAAATACTATAGCCATCTACATATTCATCTCCGCCGAATATAGCACGGCTTGTCAATACAGCCCCGAAATGTGTAGGTTTTTGATTAGGATATAGTTTTTCAAACATCTCATCAATTGCTTCCCATCCCGGTGCCCAATCTTCCTCTTCTGATGCACGCTTTTTATATTCATCTAAAGTCATATAGTGCTCCCCCTATAACTTTGTTTTTTTAGTTCAATAGCTGTTAGTTGATACATCCAGAAAAATGCCACGGGGACGGGGTTATTGACACTAACCCTCAACCGATTTTATTGTCGACAACCCCGTCCCTATGACATCCTTTTAAGTCTACTTATTATTATCTTGGCTTTGTGTTTCCATCAATTCTCGCATCTTATCAGTAAGTTGAGTATTAACCATAGATGAATATGACCCGTCTTCGTTCTGCCATATCAGGTAGTAACAGGTACTCTCATGAGACAGTTCTTTACTAAAGACAATCTTTTGCTGTTGCGGATCGTAGAAAAAGTCAACACCGCTAATCCCAATTCGATCATTAACTACCATTTTTATAGTGTCTGGTTTAGCTTTAATGTGTTTTAAAACCCAAGGGACAGCTTTTTCCCCTTGTATCACAACTACATATTTTACGTTATCAACTTCTTGGTCTAGCGTAAGGACGGAATTTTCTTTATCGTAACTCCACTTATCTGGTTGAACCCGAGTTTTCGTTCTGTTTGTTTTGTCAGTGCTTACAATATCTACTAACTCAACCGTCTCGAATGCTATGGGTACGCGGTAAAGCTTTTCTTGCCCTTCAACTTTCTGACAAACAGTTCTTGTGAACTCCTCATTCGCACTGGCTATTGCTGTTCCTGTTATTAACAGAACTACCGCTCCCATTAACAATGCCATCAACAAAAACTTTTTCATTTTTATAACCATTCCTTTCGCTTTGCTCAAGGCACAAAATAATGTAACGTATTGTCTTTGAGCTATTTTTTTACTATTCTACAGTCATATAGAGACACATGGGGACAGGTTCCTTATCCCAATTAAAGACGCTAGCTCATTTGTCTTTAATTTATCACTATATCAAATTTAAAGAGAAGCTCCCCATAAATCTACAACTAGGTAATTATGGGTAGCTTCTCTTTCATAAATACTAATTCCTGTTATAAATTTACATTATATTCATTATTTTTACCAAATCAATTATCTTAATGCATATTCAGCAGCAGCTTGGACATGCAAAAGAGCCGTATCATACACGGGAAGAATACTGTCCTCCTGCCTGATAAGCAGGCCAATTTCCGTACACCCTAAGATAACAGCTTCAGCCCCACGCTGCTTTAGTGAAACAATTATATCTTGAAAACATTCACGTGATATTTCTTCGATTTTTCCCAAAATCGGGATATATAGGTAGGATTTTCCATCTGCAATGCCTTATAGATTTAGAAATTCTTCATATCTCAAGAACGTGGTATCCGCCAGGACTTTGGAGAAGGTTGGCCTTTTTTCATAGCAAGTCAGCGGAAGTCAGCGGAAGTCAAGGGAAGTCAGGGGAACTTCAGAGCCATATCAAGCTATTACATTTAAACCACTAATAGAACGAATAGGCAGCTTTGTGGTTATACTTATCCTCATGATACAATCACAATATAGCTTTCATTGGTATATTTACCAAAATTTAGTTGTGTTAAAGAAGGTGACGATGTGTTTTATTGGTTTATGTTGTCCATTTCTATTATTGCCGAAGTCATAGGCACCATCAGTATTAAATTTGCTGGAGATGACGCTGGACCGATTGACTATTTGCTTTTATTTTCTTTAGTAGCATCATCCTATTACTTTCTTTCCAAGGCAGTTCAAGGTATACCTCTGGGCTTAGCCTACGCTATATGGGAAGGCTTGGGGTTAATAATGATGCTAATATCTGGTTACCTATTTTTTAATGAACGGATATATAAAGAGAAGTTTTTAGCTTGCATCATAATTATAATTGGCATAGTGATGCTTAACAACGGACGGATAAAGGCTTCTCAAAAGGGAGAATAATTATGAGTTGGATGTTCTTGATTATTGCAATTTTATTGGATGTTGTTGCTAACATAGCTTTAAAATTTTCGGACGGTTTTCGTCGAAAACAACATGGTATTTTTGCACTATTGTGCATTATGGCAGCTTTTGCTTGTCTGGCACAGGCACTTCAGATCATAGAATTAAGCATAGCCTATGCCTTCTGGGGAGCAATTGGACTTTGCTTGACTGTGTTTAGCGATTACTTTTTATTTGGGCAAAAGTTGACGGCACTTGGATGGTTTGGAATGATATTTATGGTCTTAGGAGTAGGTCTTTTACATTATACTAATTGATTTGTAGATTTCATCATTATGACAACAGGGACGCTCCTTTAGTACTATAAAAGTGTGAACACTAAATAAAAAATTTAATTGTTCGCACTTATTTTTATTATAATGAAGGAAGCGAGGCGACGGTTCCTTTGCTTTCAAGAATAAAAAAGACTACTCCTTTGCCATTCATGTGACACAGAGACAGGTACTTCGTCCCACTTAAAACCGATAAGTTCTTAATTCTATTTCTATCAGTATGTCACTAAAAAAGAGAAGCTGCCCATAAATTTACTAACTAGTTATTATGGGTAGCTTCTCTTTATCAATGTTAAATACTGCCATATTTTTACATTATAAACATAATTTTACCAAAGTAAGGCTCTGTTTCAGGCTTCTTATCAATTGGCAGTTTCTTTAATCCTAATAAGAATCGTAACTTGGGATTATCGTAATGATTATATTGCCTCTTCCATCTCTCGGGACAAACAACCTGTCCCCGTGTCCCATTTCATTTTCATATTGTTCCTCGATTTTATTGGATGCTTGATTCATTTGATGCGAACAGTTATGGGGATCTCAAACAAGTATGGGTTGTGTTGATTTTTTTATATGACGGGAAATAGCGGTTACTATTTCCGACCAGACCCCCGTGGGGAGATCGTGCCCCATTCCTTCAATAATCAATAAATTTGCCCCAGGAATTACGCGAGCTGTATCTTTCCCCGCTTCGACTGGGATCAGCGGATCACCGGATCCGTGTATTACGAGTGCCTGGGCTTTAATGGATGAAAGGGATGCTGTTCTATCGCCACGGGAAAGAATAGCCATATTTTGACGCGCCATTCCCTGTGGGTAATATGAGCGGTCATAGCTCTTCTCCAGGTATGTCCGAGCTCTTTTTTCCTCAAATGGAAAACCGGGACTCCAAATCTTTCGCCACACATTCATATTGTGTTCAATATATGCTTTGCGCTCCGTTGGCGGCGGTGCTACAACAGCGGCAATCGCATCCGGCCGTCCCTGCGGAAGATTGGGATTTCCCGTGTTTGACATGATTGAAATCAGACTCAGAACTCGCTGTGGATGCCTATAAGAAACAACTTGGGCTATCATGCCGCCCATCGAAGCGCCGCAAATATGTGCTTTTTCAATGTGCAAGGCATCAAGTAATCCCACACAGTCATCTGCCATATCGTCTAGGGAATATGCCGCTGCAACATCCTTGCCTTCCATAGCGCCTTTGATTGCAGCCATAATATCCGGGACTCCAGCTTCATCAAATTTTGTTGAAAGACCAGCATCGCGATTGTCAAAACGAATAACAAAAAGCCCCTTTTCCGCTAATAATTCGCAGAACTCGGCATCCCAGAAGAGCAACTGGGCACCATTGCCGGCAATTAATAGTAAGGCCGAAGAAGACCTATCGCCGAAAGTATCATACTCAATCTGAATTCCATTGGCCGTCACATTAGGCATTGTTTTCTCCTTTCTGCATCGTTTTCCAAATTGGCGCTTTTTACGCCTTTATTTCAAACTATTCCTCTTCAATTATAGCCCGAGGCTGAGAAGAAGCCATAAATGATCGGTAAACCCAAGGACATACAAAAACAGTCTGCCATTCTCTTATTATAAATCTTCGATTAAGCAGATTGAAACCATTTTTTTGTTTTCGCGTAACAAACTAAAATGTGCATGTAATGGGGACAGGTCCATTGACATAGTCACCTGCATGCAAGACGTGGGACGGTGGATGTTTCTTAGTTTTTAATAATTAAAAATTCTTTTTAGTTAGATTTTCCTGGAATCACTGAAAGTAATTTAAGCTTATAGCGTAGCTGGTATGCTTACTATTAGAAAGTCATCTAACTATTATTAAGAGCAATTTTTTTCTATTTCCTATAGATTTAGAAATTTTCCATATCTAATTTGGTCTCTATTATCAATAAAGACCCTGTCTACCATTTTAAAACCATTGCTTTCGTAAAAATTTCGCAGCCTGTTTCTAAGTGTACCGCAATTTAACCTCAACCATTTTATGTTACGCTCTTTGCATATTAATTCAGCAGATTCTATTAGTTTGCTTCCATACCCATTCTTTGCACTTTCTCTACAAACAGCTAACTTGTGTAGTATACCAGATTCATTCTCCTGTAAGCTCGCCCAAAATAGAGGGTCATACCATTGCAAAATATATACTCCAATTAAGTTGCCTTTCTCATAGCATAATTTCATATCCTCGATACGATATTTCTTTAGTAATTCTTCACTTGTTATATCTTCATACTTCCACATTGGTTGATTTATAGAATTAAGCCATAGGGAAGAGTCAGTTAAAACCTTTGAAAAAATATCTATACTTTCATGAGTTACATTTACTACTTCCATATTTATCCTCCTTTTCTATATGAATTATTGAGAACTGCATATTATCACTCCGTTTATTAGTTTATATAATTAAGTAGGAACTATCTGTGACAATATATCTCTTATTCCACCTGCTTAGAAGTATTTTTTTGGGTCAAATAATATACATTTATACAAACTGTAAATAAATTAAACGGGGTAGTAGGTTAGCTCCTCCTGGGGTATACTACTATTAAGAAGTATTCTTAATAGTGGAGGGCCAACAGTGAAATCTGTACTAGTCGCGGGAGTTGACTACCCAAACACATACCGGGAATTTGTCAAAATGTTTTCTGACGATGCTGCGTGCGCGGCCTATTTAGAACAGTTGCGATGGGGAGATGGATTTGTCTGCCCGGCTTGCGGAGCCAATCAACCCCCATGGCGACAAACTCGCGAACGTCTTGTGTGTACGGCCTGTCGCCACCAGGCGAGCGTAACCGCCGGTACGATTTTCGATAAAACACGGACACCTCTGACGACTTGGTTTGAAGCTGCATGGCATGTGACAACCGCCAAGAATGGTCTTTCGGCAAAAACGGGGAGTGAATAAAAAGAGTATATAAATTGTTGCTATGTTACAATGTTTATAAGAATGAAGAATATAATCGATAATTTGACCGATCCTGATATAAGGGAAACAGGGTCGTTGGGGTAAATTGACAATAGAAAGGAAATAATGACTATCATGAACACTGAACCAACTTCATCTATTATCGCAAAGGCGCAGCCGATTCTCGATGCCTTCTACGAAGCCATCGTGGCGTGCGGTCGCATCCCTCCGTTCAAGCCAACTATCCGCGTCGAGACCACACCCGGCGCGATACGCTACGACCAAGCAGACCGATCTGTTGTACTTGTCCCTTATGAGGTACTTCCTCCTGCTCAACGCGCGTCCATGGATCGCTTCGCGGCAATTGGCACACTCGGCTTGTCTGGACCCGAACAATACTCTGAGGTATTCAACAGTCTGCTGATTGCGCACGAACTTGGTCACTGGCTGCAGGAGGTTGCTCGTCGGCCATTGAATCGCTGGCAGGCCGAATATGAGGCGAATCAAATCATGGTTGCCTTTTGGCGCGAGCATCCTGCTCCGTCTCCAGCAGCTACGACAGAGAAACGGCTTGCGAATTTTGTTGCGCAATCACTAAATATGCCCTGTCCCATGCCAGAAAATGCCGGCATGAGCGTCGAGGACTATTTTAATGCCCATCTTACCGAAATTGAGAGTAATCCGATGGCCTATGCTGGCTTTCAGAAGATGATGGTGCGCGAAGCTATTGCCGAAAGTCCCGCTCCAAGTTTCTGTCAACTCGTGGCGACAACATGGCCGAAGTAGCGGTAGATTGTGAACGATAAACGAGATGTATATTAAATCGGTTCAGCCTTTAGCTATTCAGATCGCTGGTGCCTCCGGAGAACTTTACTTATGTATGTAGAAAACGAAGGCGTATAGCAGGAGGAGCTAACCGACTACCCCGTTAAATTAATTAAGGCCACTGGTATTGCATGAATAGCAACAGCGTAGATGACAAAACATATGGAACCTACCATGTTCACAAAACGTAGTTTATTTATAGATTTCATTAAGAAGGAAATAGCTACTAGAACTGAAGCCAAATAGCCCAAACATTCCACCAAATTGATGTTTTCCATATTTCCTCAACCTTTCTTTATAGTTTTAAAAACTGAGTACACCTTTAGCTAAATAGACTATTCAGATTAGCAGACAATCAACGACAGCCTTTGAAATAATCGGCCTGACAAAGTTAATCCTCCTTACTGATTTTTCCCAACATTTTTAAATATTCTATCGTAAATTATTGTAAAGTTAAAACTAAGTTTTAACACAACTACGAGTTTTATACTTTATGTAGCTTTGTGACGTCATGGAAAAGCCATCAGCAAATTTTAAGCATTTTTTCCATGATACTGAAACCTTCTATAAGTTCGAGTTTTACAAGTTCACGTAAAATTAAAAAGCATCTTTTCCTGTTTGATAAAGAAACAGGAAAAGATGCGAATTGATGTTAAACTTATTTTAATTTATAGCCATCTTTAGCTTAATATAATTCTATATCCTTACAAAAAATCCTGCTATATTTACATACCAATAACCCATAATCCTAGGCACTACCAATCCGAGCTCTCCTTCATTCACAAATTTGTTGCCGCAGGTCACTTGAGAAAACTCCTTTACTTACGCTTGTTACACTACCAGTCATATGGATGTGACCATCGGAATCAATTAAGATGTCAATAACCCCACCCTGCATATGAACACTGACCTTGTTTTCGGTCAAACCCAAACGGTATGCGGCACTAGCTGAAGCCGAGCTACTACTTCCCGAAGCAAGTGTATATCCTGCTCCCCTCTCCCAAATTTCAATTTGAATATTGTTACTATCTATTACTTTCATAAATTGAACATTGATTCGATTTGGAAATAATTCGTTTGTTTCAATTAATGAGCCGAATTTTTCGGCAAGTGATTTTGAGACTTCATCTTGTAAAATCACACAATGAGGATTTCCTACCGAAACACACGTAATTTTGAATTCATGTCCGTCAATAGCAAATGATTCATTAATTACTTCGCGAACAGCTCCAGCTACTGGTATTTTCGAGCTTGTAAAAGTAGCTTTACCCATATCAACTTGAATCAGGCTTGCATTATTATTGAGAATCTTAACCTTCACAACTCCTCCCAATGTATTAATCAGGAAGTCATCAGACGAAAGATACCCAGTGTCAAACAGATAGCGAGAAAAAATTCGAATTCCATTTCCGCTTTTTTCAGCCTCACTACCATCGGGATTAAAAATACGCAAGCGAAATTGACCATCTTCCAAAATTGGACCATACAAAATACCATCCGAGCCAACTCCGAAATTACGATGGCAGATAAGTTCAATCACTTCTTTTGTTAAGGGAATATCCTTGATTTGTGGGTCAATCACGATATAATCATTACCTAACGCATGGTATTTTGCATAATCAAACTTCATTTTGTACACCCCTTATTCTTATGATACTATCATATACAATACTAACTGTGTGGGACACGGGCACAGGTTCCTTGTCCCATTTATAAACGATAGTTCTAATTGTCTATTGAAGGTAGCTTTTCTTTACAAAATATAAAAACCGAATTAACTAAATCTCCTATTATACTCAAAATGTTAAGATATTGCCTTTCAGCCACTGTCTAAAATATTGCAGTTGTTCGTCAGTATGAAAATAATGCTCCCCATTCTCCAACACATGTAACTTGCAATGATAACGTTTAACAAATTCAGAAACCACATTAAACTCCGAAAGATTATCGTCGGAACCATAGAGAATTGCAGTCGGTTTGTTCCAATTGTCAATAGCATGGGATTTTACATAACAGTAATAATCCCAATAGAGTGTCTGCCCGATTGGTGTTTCAATTTCTTTTTCGATTTTTAATCGTTCTTCGCTTACATCGAACCATAGCATCATATTATTTATGATGCGCTCCATGTTTAACACAGGAGAGAGGAATAGGCATTGTTGGAGTTGCAACTCTCTGTATGCAAGTAAACTGAAATAGGAACCCATACTGCAAGCAAATACGCTTACATTATTTGAAATAGTTTGCGCATATCTCATAATAGCAGTAAGATCACTAACACAGTTTTGAACCTTGCAAACATAGTCTTCACCTTTACGATCTCCATGTTCAGGTAAATCAAAGCTGAGTACCTGGTATCCTTTGTCAATTGCTTCTTCTGCGAGAACTACAATTACATCATCATCCTTTTTGGACATGTTTCCGTGAATAGCAATAAATAGTTTATCCGATGACTCTCCCCACAGAATTGCAGGAATGCCTCTAATCGCCAAATTAATTTTTAACATGATTCTTTCCTTTCACCAAATATGGGATACGGGGTAAGTAGACCAAGAAACGACAGTGGGGACGCCTTTTTATTTACTAACTAATTTATGATGGTATCTTCTCTTTCATAAATGGAAAATCCTGCTATTCTTATACATTATAAGCATAAAGCAAGGCTTTGCTTCAGGGTTCTTATTAAAAGATCAATCAGTGACTACCTATGAATAGGTAGCCACTGATTGATCTTTTTTACAGCATTCAACATGGGACACGGGACAGGTTCCCTGTCCCACTAGGTGTCGAGGGGACGGTGCTATTGACATTAACTCTCAACCAATTGAATCTATCTCCGCGACATCCTTTAATTCTTCCAGTGCAGCGACTACTCCTAATTACAAGTATCTTATAGTTCTTTTTGACATTTTACCATTATAAATTTAAATGGAGGTTTATTTTCCATATCCTTATGTGGCTCAACAATTTCCGAGAATTCTATCAGTCCATACTTTCCAAATTCTTGTTTTATCGAGTCAGAATCATAAAAAAACATTTTTACCCCTTCCATTATCTCGAAATAGTCTTTACCCAATTTTTTACCCTTTCCAAACATTGGGGCTTCTTTTGAAATAGTAGTAAAAATCATGTATCCGTTTGGTTTTAACTGACTATAACAATCTTTAATAAATTTCTGTCTTTCGTTATTATTCAATAAGTGAATAAGTGCATAGCAAAATATACCGTCATAAAGTTTGTTTTCAAAGGGCATCTCAGTTACTGAGCCCTGATAGATATTAATATCAATGCCATTTTGTCTTGCCAAATTAATTGCTGTTTTTGAAATTTCAATACCTGTTACATTAATTCCGTTGTCAATAAAAACCTTTGCATTTCTGCCATATCCAATACCCGGTATTAATACGTCCTTGACTTTCTTTTCAAGAAAAAAGTCTTTTGTCAAGATTGCCGAGTCTGAAGGTTCAAATCCCCACATTGTTTGTTTTTCTATAAAACTTGACTCCCAGAATTCTGTCATAACTTTATCTCCTTACTATTTTATTTGACTCTGTCCGTAATAATTATTGCCAATTTCCAAAGGCATAATGCTAATTCCCGCTAAGGATGTCACAGGGACGGGGTTGTTGACACTAGCCTTCAACGATTGCATTGTCGACAACCCCGTCCCTATGACATCCTCTATTTTTGTATTACCGTTTATCTTATGACGTTTGACCATTCCTTTTCATGAAATATATTCTAGCTCCAGCCATCCATGACTCGCATTCATTAATTTGTAAGATTATTATAAATAATCTTTACAGAAGCATTGATTTGTGATATATATAACTTAATGATTGTGAAAAAAACCACATATTCTCACAGAACTACAACGTTAGGAAGGATGATGATTATGAAAGGTTTTGCAATGTTAAGCATCAATAAGGTAGGCTGGATCGAAAAGGAAAAACCCTGTATAGGCCCATACGATGCAATGGTACGGCCACTAGCAATTTCTCCCTGCTCATCGGATATCCATACCGTTTTTGAGGGAGCGATTGGTGACAGACACGACATGATCCTTGGACATGAAGCTGTCGGTGAAATTGTCGAAGTAGGAACTAATGTTAAAGATTTTAAACCGGGTGATCGCGTAGTCGTACCAGCCATTACACCTGATTGGCGCTCTCTTGAGGCGCAAGCAGGATTCCATCAGCATTCCAACGGTATGCTGGCCGGATGGAAGTTTTCAAATTTTAAAGATGGTGTATTTGGCGAGTATTTTCATGTTAATGATGCGGATATGAATTTGGCAATTTTACCTAAGGAAATCCCTCTAGCCAGCGCCGTCATGATCACAGATATGATGACGACTGGCTTCCACGGCGCCGAACTAGCCGATATCCAATTTGGTTCCAGCGTTGCAGTCATTGGCATTGGTCCAGTTGGTCTAATGGGAGTGGCTGGTGCCAAACTGCGTGGCGCCGGCAGGATTATTGGCGTGGGCAGTCGACCTGTGTGTGTGGAAGCAGCCACATACTACGGAGCAACGGATATTGTTAATTACAGAAACGGCGATATCGTAGAACAAATCATGGAATTAACCCAGGACAAAGGAGTTGACCGAGTCATCTTAGCTGGCGGAGGCACCGAAACCTTGGGGCAAGCAATCTCTATAGTTAAACCGGGAGGCATCGTTGCTAATGTAAACTATCATGGTAGCGGCGAAAGTCTTCCAGTTCCTCGCCTAGCCTGGGGCTGTGGAATGGCTCACAAAACAATAAAGGGTGGGCTCTGTCCTGGCGGTCGTCTCAGAATGGAAATGCTGGTCAACCTTGTACAACATGACCGTATTGATTTAAGCAAATTAATCACCCACGTATTTAAAGGATTTAATCATATTGAAGAAGCACTATTTCTTATGAAAGATAAACCAAAGGATTTGATTAAACCCGTTGTCCTAATAGAATAATCGGCCACATGACACGATGATCCTCGGAATCGTTTGTAAACGACTCCGAGGATCAAAATTTTAGGATAAATAGAGAAGCAAGGGAACGGTTCTTCCCGAAATTAATTTACGCCTTAATATTGGATCTGTTAAAATTTAATGTTGATAATTTTATAATAGCAATGGAAACCCATTATATAAGGGTTTCCCATTCTTATTGCAATAACTCTATCCATTAGTAGAATAAGTGACAGCTACTATCGAGTATTACCTTATGAAATTCATTACAATTTATCATTGTAATGAGCGATATTATTAATTACCATTCCAATGATAGATTAGTTGCACAACGCCAGAAGAGAACGTTCTTGTATTAACCATTTTTAAATTCAACCTCTGTTTTATATCAATAAACATCGGTTTTCCTTCCCCCAAAATAACAGGGTGAATCGATAATCTAAATTCATCAACAAGCCCTAAATTTATAAAAGTTGTAATGAGACTTGCTCCGCCATACAGCCAGATGTCTTTACCAGGCTTATTCTTCAATTTATTTACTTCTTCAAGAATATTTTCATTTATAAATATTGCTTGTTTATCAGTCTCTATTTGTGTTCTGGAAAACACATATTTATCTTTACTATGAACCAATTTCCAAATTTCTTTTTCGGTATCAGAGTCTTTAGTTTTTGGAATATATTGTCCCCATAAATCGTAGCTTTTTCTACCATATAAAATAGTATCAATTTGATTCAAGAAATTAGTGAACCCCATATCAGGATCCATAATGCACCAATCAACTTCTCCATTTTTCCCTTCAATAAAACCATCTAAAGTAACTGCTAAATCTAAAATTATTCTTCTCTGTTTTACGTTATTTGACATAACTCTTCCTCCTTTTTTCATTCAGATATTGTTTCTTCTTACCCGTTGAATAAGGATTACACATCAAACTTTTTTTGCACAACATAATATCCACTCTGGGATATAGCATACACCAAATCCTGCTGCTCCAATTTTTGAAATGCTTTAATCACTGTATTTACACTGCATTGATATTGTTCGGGCAGAACACGAATAGAAGGTAGTTTTTCCCCCGCTTCGTATCGAGTGGTTTGAATCATAGAATCTGCTTTTATTTCTATTGTACATTCGCTCTAATTCGATTACCATAAACTCAAATAAAGAATTATGAAAATCGGAGGATATTTATCATGTTGCAAAATGAAAAAGCCTATCTATCGGCTTTTGTCTATAGCTTAATTATTGGTTTTTCTTTTATGTTCACAAAATTAGCATTAGCCATAGCCAGTCCCATGGATACCTTGGCCCACCGCTTTACCATTTCTTTTTTGATTGCCTCTATTCCTTTTCTCGCTAAAAAAGCGCAATTAAATATGAACTACAAGGATTTAATAGCTATACTCCCGTTGGCGATACTGTATCCAACATTATTCTTTACTTTTCAAGCCTTTGGTTTGGTATACATCTCTTCATCCGAAGCCGGGATTATACAAGCTGTAGTTCCGTTATTCACAGTATTTCTCGCAGGACACTTTTTAAATGAATATCCAACCACCCAGCAAAAAATATTCATTTTATTATCCGTCATGGGAGTCATTTATATTTTTGTTATGAAAAGCTCTGGTCTAGAAGTAGCGAATCTACAAGGAGCCCTTCTTATTCTCTTATCCGCCTTGTCTGCAGCTTGTTATAATGTTTTGGCTAGGAATTTGACTAAACGATATGCACTCTATAAGTTAACCTATATCATGACAATGATCGGATTTATTACTTTTAATGTTATCGCGATCATCCAGCATAACATAGACCATACTCTTAGTTATTTCTTTGTCCCTTTTGGTAACAAAGAATTCTTACTCTCCATTTTCTATTTGGGCATACTCTCCTCCCTTGGTACTTCTTTTTTATCCAATTATGCCTTGTCCAAACTAGAAGCTTCCAAAATGAGCGTATTTAGTAATTTAGCTACGCTGATTACCATTATTGCCGGCGTCCTTGTTTTGCATGAAAAATTACAATACTTTCACCTCATTGGCGGCTCGCTTATCCTTATCGGTGTTATCGGCACAAATTATTTTAACACCAAAAAAGTTGTGAATCAGTAAAAGGGAGCTTAACTGTGTCAACTTTAAAGAGAAGCTGCCCATAAGATTATGAGCAGCTTCTCTTTATCACGTTTAAATTCTGACATATTTTTACATTATAAATATCATTTTACCAAAGTAAGGCTCTGTTTCAGGCTTCTTATTAATTGGCAGTTTTTTTAATCCTAATAAGAATCGAAGTGTCACGGGGACGGGGTTGTTGACACTAACCTTCAACGATTACATTGTCGACAACCCTGCCCGCTCCGCATCCTCAACGCCGCTCGCAGGGATGCGGAGCGGGCCTCTGGATTGACTAACAAGTATTTTTAAAAAGTATTACAATAACAGATAGCGCAACCTCTACTATTACATATTCACTGCATTTGTGATGGTAGCAACTATGTACAGTCCCAAATCGTAATCCCTCGTTACTTTTCAGAAACCGTCATTTGCCCATCCACCTTCTCGTCGGTTCTTTATATTCTTTGTAGAAGCATCGCTTGACAAATAGTTCACCTGGTGTACAATATAATCATAGAGCATCAGACATGATATTTTACTAACGATATGAGGTTAAAACAATGGTGGAACAAAGAAAAAAAATGTTGGAATCTATTTTCAGATTGTCAAAGAAATTCTTTGAGGCAATGAAACAGCCAAAAAAATTTGGCACAGACAGACTCTTGTACTCATCAGAAATTCATACCCTCGAAATGATTGGCAAACATCCAGGCATAACCGTCACCGAACTGGCAGACCGACAGGGTATTTCCAAAAGTGCCCTGCCAAAGATCATCCATAAACTCATCCAAAAAGATCTGGTCTACCGTTATCAGGAAACCGGCAATAAAAAAAATATTCTTTTGGAATTGACGGACAAAGGCCGGATTGCCGTTCAACATCACTTCAAATTTCACGAAACCTTTGACAGCGGCATTATGAAAAAAATTAACTCATTAACGCCGGAAGAGTATTTGTCTCTCAGTGATATTCTGCAAGAGCTGGAGCAGTATATTGACCACATGGAGCAGCAGGAATAAAAAATTCGCTTTATAGTTAACCCTGAAGCCAATTTGAAATTTAAATAACGAGGTGTTTACTAACAAATGCCGGTAAAATAAGCCTTCTTCACCGGCATTCTTTTATTCTTTATTATCGTTCACCTGGTTAACCTTTTTAGAAAAATAAAATGTTTCCCATTAAAATCCCTTCCTATCCGCCTTCCCCAACGACTTATTATCGAAGCCAAGCATGCACTTCACTATGCTCTGATCCCGAACTACAATATTCATTTTCTCTTAGCCAAAACCAATCTGGAGAAAGGAAGATTTACTAATGAATACTTCTGAATTACGGGAAAAACTCAATGGTAGATATAAATTAACCCGGCAGAGGGAGTTTATTTTTCACACGCTCAATAGTTATACAGGCCACCATCTTAGTGCCGAAGATATCTATGGAATTGTCCATGAGCAATATCCGGAGATCGGCCTGTCTACCGTCTACCGGACCATGGAATTGTTCAGTATCCTGGATGTTGTGCAAAAGCTCGATTTGGGCGATGGATGCCAGCGCTATGAACTGTACTCACTTCACCATCATCACCTTATTTGCAATGCCTGCGGTAATGTTATTGAAATAAAAGGAAGCCTGGCGGATACATTGGATACCGCTATGAATGCTATGGCGGATTTTTCAGTTCTAGATTATCGGTTGTATATATATGGATACTGTAAGAATTGTCAAGCCAAACGAAATCACTCGGGTCTTGCCGATTCCCTTGATCAGAATACGATGTCACGCAGCAATGTTGTCTGATTGGCTCTTTGCCCATTCATTCTATTTCCAGAATTAAAATCAATCGTTTACCTGGCGCACATTGTGATCATAAACAAACTACCCTATAATCAAGTTTATCTGGTTGCAGTTAAAACTATGATACTTCAGTAACAAGGATATCCTTTGCGAAAGTATGCGAACGACATCCTTATCTTTTCAAATTATCGTTCACCTGGTTAACCTTTTTGCAAATACCTGACGCTTCACCCAGGCTTCTCTGCAAATGCTTTCCCTTTTATTTTGTTGCAGATCAATTGAGGATGTTTAGTCTACTTTTTGCTATGCTTGGCCTGCATATCAACCTTATTCTACTTACTTTACTAAAGGAGGAAGCTTCCTGTGCCACAGCATGCACACATGCGTCAGCAAATCTTAACGATAGCCCTGACTGCCTTGAATCAGTATGGAAATGCCTTGACGATGGACCAGTTGGCGGCTCGCCTGCCTGCCCCGCCCAGCAGCCTGTCACCCTATTTCAGCAGTAAGCCGGAGTTAGTCAGACAGCTTGTCAGTTTCATACTGACAAGAGTCAGGCAACCGCCTCTCCCATTCTCTCATCGTTCACTTGCCGACGAACTCCGGGGTTTAATCGCTACATACCGTGAATTATTCACCGCTTTCAGACAGAACTCTCTGTTTGATTTAAAACGGCATTACCCGGAGGAATGGGGCAGCATCATGGAACTACACGAGAGCCAGTGGCAGAGAATAGCAGCCTCCATTAATTCGGGCATCGCCAGCGGCCAGCTGCGCCCTGTCGATACCAAGCTTGTGCAAATAATGACTGACGAAATGCTTCTCGCCCCCTTTCGTCAGGCCCCCCCATCTCTAGCTGAGTTATTGGACATTCTGTTGTTTGGCATCGCCCGGCGCGCACCGTAAATTCTCTTCCGCAAAAATAGATTGTATATGATAAGGAGTGTTTCTATGTTTAAAATTAGACTGAATCTCAGCCGAAAACAATACTATTATGCCCTGGCCGCTTTAACGGTAGGTTGCCTACTGGTCGGGGTCATGGCAAAAACACATTTCGCAAAAGCACCAATAAAACCGGAAAGCCTCCCCGTGGTCCGCACCCAGCTCATTCAGGCAGCTAATACCGGACAGGGTTACACATATGCGGGGGAAGTGCGCGGTCGCTATGAAAGCCAGTTGGCGTTCCAGGTCACCGGCAAAATCATCAAACGCAATGTGCAGCTAGGCAGCGTAGTCAATGCCGGCGATGTGTTGATGCAGATGGATGCTAAAGACATTCAGCAGACGGTAAGCAGTAATTCTGCTCAGGTATATTCCGCCCAATCACAACTTAGACTGGCGGAAAGCAATTTGAGCCGCTACCGTCAATTACTGGACAGCGGCGCAGTCAGCCGCGCGCAGTATGACCAGTATGTCAATGCCTATGATGTAGCGGCTGCTGCGGTGCAGCAGGCGGGGGCCCAGTATACGCAAGGCGCTAACCAGCTAGATTACACCTTATTGAAAGCTGATCAGACAGGGGTTGTCTCCGCAATCACCGCCGAGGCCGGCCAGGTCGTCAGCGCGGGTCAGGCGGTTGTCACCGTTGTCCAAGACGGAGAGCAGGAAATCGAAATCAATGTTCCTGAAAACCGGCTGGAAGAACTAAAAACCGCCGGACAGCTCAACGTTACTTTCTGGGCCTTACCTAACGTGACACTGAATGGCTCCGTACGGGAAATCGCCCCTATGGCAGATCCGACGACTCGTACCTTCAAAGTGCGCGTCAGCCTGCTCAATCCGCCGCCATCTGTCAAACTGGGTATGACGGCCACCGTTTCCTTAGCCGGCGGCGCTACCCATACTGCATTTTCCATTCCACTGTCTGCACTCTATCAGACTGGCGATACGCCCGCCGTCTGGGTTGTGAACGACAATGTTCTGACACTGCGCCCCATCCAAACCGGGTCCTTCGGTAATGGCACTATCCAGGTGCTTGCTGGACTGCAGCCAGGCGACCTGATTGTCAGCGCCGGCGTTCATAAATTGAAAGAAGGACAGAGGGTAAAAACAACCGGTGATGCCCTATGAGCCATTTTAACCTTACCGCCTGGTCATTAAACCACAAACAATTCATTTATTTCTTTGTCTTCCTCTTCTTTGTTGCCGGCCTCTTCTCCTATAAGAATGTGGGACGCATGGAAGACCCCGATTTCGCCATTAAACAAATGATTGTCAGCGTTTCCTGGTCAGGAGCCACCGCCAGCCAGATGGAAGAGCAGGTTACGGATAAAATTGAAAAGAAACTGCAGGACCTGCCTGGGCTTGACTATCTGAAAAGTTACTCTACACCGGGACATACGGTGATTTACGTCAATCTCAAAGATCAGGTGCCCGCCAAGGAGCTTCGGGCCAGATGGGTGGAAGCCCGCAATATGGTGAATGATATCAAAGGAACCTTCCCGGAAGGCGTTTCACAACCCAGCTTCAATGATCGGTTCGATGAAGTATATGGCGTGGTCTATACGCTGACCGGTGATGGGTTTACCTACGAGGAAATGCGAGAAAGAGCAGAAAAAATCCGCCGCATTCTCTTAAGCGTTCCCAGCGTGAGCAAAGTCCAGCTCTTGGGGGTGCAAACCGAAAAACTCTACATTGAAATCGAAAATAGCAAACTGGCCCGTTTAGGTCTTGATCCGTCCGTAATTACAGTCGCCTTAAAGGAGCAAAACGCCATGGCCGCCGCCGGCATGCTGGAAACGGTATCGGACAATACTTACTTACGAATTACCGGGATGTTTGAAAATCTGGAAGACATTCGCACTACGCCCATTCAGGCTGCTGGCCGCACCTTCCGTCTGGGAGACATAGCCAAGGTGACTCGCGCCTATTCCGAACCATCCGACCCGAAAATGTTCTATAACGGCCAGCCGGCCGTCGGCATTGCACTGGCGATGGAAACCGGTGGTAACATTCTGACATTGGGTAAAAATCTTGATAGTACTCTCTCCCAAATAAAACAAGAACTGCCAGTCGGGCTGGAAATCAATCAAACTGTCAATCAGCCGAAAGTTGTGAAATCCTCCATCGACGAATTTATTGAATCCCTGGTCGAAGCGATCGTCATCGTCTTAATAGTAAGCTTTGCCAGTCTGGGTATGCGGTCCGGCGTGGTCGTGGCCCTAACCATTCCCTTGGTCATTGCCATTACCTTTACCTTAATGTACCTGACAGGCATCGCTCTGCAGAGCATATCGTTGGGGGCTCTCATCATTGCGCTAGGCTTGTTGGTCGATGATGCCATCATTGCTACTGAAATGATGATCGTCAAGCTGGAGCAAGGGTGGAGCCGCTTTGACGCTGCTTGTTTTTCCTATACCTCTACCGCCTATCCCCGTTTGACCGGGGCGTTAATAACCTGCGCGGGCTTTATTCCCATTGGTTTTTCCAAAGGGCTTGCCGCCGAGTTTTGCGTCGATCTCTTTTGGGTTATATTCTTCGCCCTCATTGCTTCCTGGCTGATTGCCGGAGCAGTTACGCCTTTGCTCGGTTACCAGTTTATTAAAATAAAACCGACCCAGCAAACAGCCGATGAAAGCAATGCGCACCATGACCTTTATGACACCTCGTTTTATCGGCGATTTAAACGCTTGTTACTTTGGTGCATGCGTCACCGCAAAACCGTACTAACAGCTACTGCCGCCGTATTTATCGGCTCTATCTTTCTCTTGGGATTGGTCAAACAGGAATTCTTTCCTGCTTCCAACCGTCCGGAGCTCGTCATCCAACTCAAATTACAGGAAGGAGCTTCCCTAACCAACACCGAGGAAGTGGCCCGCCAGTTTGCTAAAGAATTGGACGGCGACCCGAATATTTCCTATTACACCTATCATGTAGGTGAAGGAGCTCCCCGCTTTGTACTCAGTTTTGAACCAACCTTCAATAAATCGAATTTCGCTGAATTCATTGTAGTGGCCAAAGATGTTCAAGCCCGTAATACGCTGGCCCAAAAAGCCGAGCAATTACTAAACACTGAATTTACAGGTGTTCGGGGGCATATAAAGTTATTATTCACCGGAACGGGACCCGATTATCCGGTGATGCTGCGAGTAAAAGGTCCGGACCATGAAAAAGTTCGTGAAATCGCTGAACAAGTTCGCGCCGTCATGGCCGCCCATCCGGCTACACAAAACGTAAACTTCAACTGGAATGAGAAAAGCAAAGTGATGCACTTGGAGATTGACCAAGCAAAAGCAAAAGCCCTCGGACTCAGTTCCCATGAATTGGCCGTATCGCTCCAAACCCAGTTGTCTGGGGCACCTATTACCGAATTTCGTGAGCATGATAAAACCGTCAGCATGGTTCTCCGGTTTGCGGAAACGGACCGTAATAACCCGGAACGGATAAAAGACCTCAACATCCATATCGGCAACGGCAAATATGTCCCGCTTGACCAAATCGCCACCATCCGTTATGACGCCGAAGAAGGCTTAATTTACCGGCGCGACCTGCTACCCATGATTATGGTACAGGCGGAACTGAATCCCACGTCTAAACTTACCGGCTCGGACGTGACCAAGCAAGTTTACGGCAACCTCCAGGAACTCAGAAGCAGTCTACCAGCCGGCTATTTCATTGAATTTGACGGTGCAACGGAACGCAGTATTAAAAGCAGCAAGTTCCTGGCGGAACCCATCCCAGCCATGATGATTATCATTATGATTCTACTCATGACGCAGCTGCAAAGTATACCGAAAATGCTGTTAACCCTCTTTACAGCGCCGCTTGGTATTATCGGTGTATCCATCAGTCTCCTCCTCACCGGAAGTCCTATGGGATTTGTGGTCCAATTGGGAATTCTGGCTTTGTTCGGTATTATTATGCGCAATGCCGTTATATTGATGGACCAGATTGAACAACATCTAGTGGCCGGCGACTCGCTATGGGACGCTATTGTGGCAGCGACGATCAGCCGCTTCCGCCCTATTATGCTAACAGCCGCAGCCGCTATCCTAGGCATGATTCCGCTGGTACCCAGTACTTTGTGGGGCTCCATGGCGATTGCCATCGCCGGCGGTTTACTGGGAGCAACCATCCTGACTTTGCTGGTGCTGCCGGTTATGTATGCTACCTGGTATAAGGCACAACCAGATGACGGTACAAAAAACAATTCTTTAAACGATGCCGGAAAGTCAATGTCTCAGTAGCATGAAGCAAATTGCGCAATTGCTGGAAGCCAGCGAATTCCTTTAGCTTATTAGGTCACCAATACATTTTTATAAGGAGTTGCTTATCATGGAGGTTTTGTATAAAAAAATTTTAGTCCCCGTAGACGGTTCTGTCCATTCACGCAAAGCATTATCTCATGCAGTAGCGTTAGCCCGTTCCTTTGCTGCCGAAATCGGGATTCTTTACGTATCAGTTTTATCGCAGCAAGTCCCTTTATATGACCAAGTCAAGGGATCCAAAATCCCGCCAAACGTATCTACAGATCCAGTAAACTTTGCTAAAGCAATTCTGTCAGAAGCTATCAAACAAGTTCCAGAAGACATACTCGTTCAAACACACAACGAAGTTGGCGAACCGCGCCTTCTGATTACCGATTTTGCCGCACAAAATGGCTATGATGTCATCGTCATTGGCAGCCGGGGATTAGGAACGATTTCCGGATTGCTTCTGGGAAGTGTCAGCACATACGTCGTCCATCATTCCCCATGTCCTGTTTTGATTATCAAATAATCTTCATCTCAACTAAAACCGCGGCAGTCTTTTCCCCATATATTTATGATCAGCTGACAGCGGCGAATGCAGCGTAATGACAGACATTTTCTTAGCTTACTGCATTCCCCTGTCACTCTGCTGCTTTGCATAAAATATCTTTGGCATAGCAATATAAACTTAAAATAATCCAATCGAAAGGAGACAACTATGAAATCATCATATTTTTATATAAAAACGTTCTTCGTATCAATTCTTGCGTCCGCTCTATTTTGTCCAACTGCCCTAGCAGCACCGCTGGAGCTCTCACTTGATGCGAGTATTGCTCTGACTTATAAGAATAATCCGGCATTGCAAATTGTAGAAGCACGCCAAGAACAGTCAGTTTGGGCACTGAAAGAGGCTCAGACCAATAAAAACGTATCCCTAGATTATACCCATACGGATATGCGTTCAAATTCCCCGCCCACATGGTCACCCTCTTCAGCGGCCGTCTCTCCCTATAACTATTTCAGCAACCAGATTATCGCCAGTATTCCACTTTATACCGGTGGTAAAGTAGAAAACACGATTGAACAAGCGAAACTTAGTCACAAGGTGTCTCAGCTTGAAAGCGCAGCCACCAAACAACAACTCAAATTAGAAACGAGTGAAGGCTATTATAATGTGCTGCAGAAAAAGACTTTGTTAGAAATCGCCAAACAAACGGTAGATGATTTTAGCGCTCATCTTAATCGTGTCCGGCAAATGTACGATACCGGCGTGGCACCCTGGCATGACGTACTGCAAACCAAGGTCCAACTGGCAAATGCGGAAAATGATTTAGTAAAAGCGCAAAACGATTATGATTTAGCCGTCTACAACTTAAATAAAACCATGGGCTTACCCTTGCGCAGCGAAATTACGCTGACAGAACCGCTAATCTATCAAGAATATGCTTTGGCTCTAGACGACATTACCTCCTATGGATTGGTGCATCGTCCGGAGATGGCTCAACAGCAGGCGAATATTAAAATAGAGGAAGCACAAATCAAAATTGCCCAAAGCGGACAACATCCCAAGGTTATGCTGACCGGGACCATGGCCTGGGATAATGACGACTTTGCAGGCACGGCGAACAGAGATTGGACCGCTATGTTAGTAACCCAATTTAACCTATTTGACTCCGGCAATAACAAAGCCAAAATCAGGCAGGCACAATCAGGCGAGTTGGCCGCACGAAAACGAGCGCAACAAACACAGGATAACATTTCCTTGGAAATCAGCGATGCTTATTTGAGTATGAAGGAAGCAGAAAAACGAATAAGTACCAACAAGTTAGCTGTTGAAGAAGCCAGTGTGAATTTTGATATTGCGCAAAGAGCTTATAGCGCCGGTGTCGGCACCAATTTAGATGTTATGGATGCCGAACTGGCACTAAACCAGGCAAAAACCAACTATACTAACTCATTATTTGACTATAACATCAGCAAAGCTCGGCTCGACAAGTCGATAGGCAGCGAATAAACCAATAAGGAAATATACTGCCAGTGCATGAACAATGTGATAAAAAACATGTATGGATGGACTGGGCCAGTAGAGCCACAAGTATAACTGTTCCCATCAGTCGAAAGATGGTGCGTAAAGGCGGTGTCAAGCATGTTGTAAGGCTCGACAGTGTATCTCCATGGTGTGTGTATGTGGCCGGCATAAATTATACATTTTTATCTATCAATCACTTCATCTATAATTTAATCAATATTTGTAATCAATTAAAAATATTGATAACTGAAAGGACACCTTACACCTATGCTAAAACACAAGAATGTATTACTTGTTTTAGGAATTATCTTTATTGCTTCTAATTTAAGAACTCCGCTGACAGCAGTAGGGCCGCTCGTTAGTGATATACGGTCTGATCTTGGTATTTCAAACGGTATGACTGGCTTCCTTACGACACTGCCATTGCTTACCTTTGCCGTACTTTCGCTGCCCTCTTCTAAATTAGGCACCAAAATAGGCAATGAACTTGCCATTTTTCTTAGCCTTATTGTATTAATTGCCGGCATACTACTGCGCTCTGCAGGAGGAAGTACCGCCTTGTTCGCCGGAACATTTCTGATTGGTACGGGAATTGTGGTCGGTAATGTTCTAATCCCCAGTATTATAAAACAAAAATTCCCCGGAAAAGTGGGGCTAATAACCAGTATTTTTTCAATTGCCATGTCTCTCTCGGCGGGAATTTCATCTGGCATGAGCGTGCCGCTTGCCAACGATCTCCACTGGGGATGGCGTCAGTCCCTGCTGGTGTGGATCTTGGTTGCTGTAGCAGCCATCATCCTTTGGCTGCCTCAACTTTATCATTGCAAAAGAGTAGTGAAAGTCGCAAAACCAGCTTCCACCGCTAACTCTGTTTGGCATTCTTCTCTGGCCTGGCAAGTGACCTCCTTTATGGGGCTGCAGTCATTTCTTTTTTATTGCTTCATTGCCTGGCTTCCTGCAATTCTCCAAAGCCATGGCTTAAGTATGGCAACTGCCGGCTGGCTACTGTCTTTTTCCCAGATCATTGCTATTCCTGCCTCGTTTATCGTACCAATATTAGCTGATCGCCTCAACGACCAACGTGGTATTACGGCAGTTTCCTGCCTGATCTATTTTATGGGACTGCTTGGACTTCTGCTGAGTAAAAATATGATACTGCTCACTACATCAGTTGCCTTGATTGGCGTTAGCGGAGGTGCCTGTTTCAGCTTAGCATTTACTTTTATCGGACTACGCAGCAGCAATGGCGCTCAAGCTGCAGAGTTATCGGGAACGGCTCAGTCTGTGGGCTATTTGTTCGCGGCCGCAGGTCCGATTATAATTGGTTATCTATTTGATTACACGCAAACCTGGGCTTCTTCTATTGTCGTATGGCTAATTATCACGTTACTTCTTCTATATGCCGGTCTTGGTGCCGGACGAAACCGATACATTTTCCCAATGAACGATCCCAAACAAAGCCCTAATTAAGACAAGCAGGGTTAGATTCGCGATTACCTGCCAATGGCAAGCAGTCATCAAAGAATGACTGCCTTGGAAAAATTGTTAGTCTACGACAAGAGCTTAACACTGTATCAACTTTAAAGAGAAGCTGCCCATAAGATTATGAGCAGCTTCTCTTTTATATTCATTTATAATCGAGACAATTCCATTGTTGCTATTAAGAATTTATCAATATCTGCAACTGAATGACAATGCAGCGGTGCAATTCTAAGGGCACCATCTAATTTGAAGGAATCAAGCATCCTCTTTGAATAGGGGCTAGAAGTCAATCTTTCATATACAATGACTCCTTTTTTATCGTACTCTTGAACTGCTTGCTCATATCCCAGATTTTCAAATCCCATTGCAATTATGAAATCTCTTTTGGTAAGGTCTTCAGAATCTAAGAATACTTTAACTCCTTTAATATTGCGAAGTCCAGGGATTTCATCAGTACCATTAAGCATTCTGGCCATTAAAGCTCTTTCTTGTAATGCAATCCTTTCCATGCCATATGCAAATAATTCACGCCTGTCATTGCTATTAATAAATTTTCCGCCGATCCAGCACACATAATTGACAATCTCAGTAACTACAGCAAATTGTGATATAGCTGGACTTCCAAGGTCCCATACATTTGTACCTTTAGCAGTCATCTTATGATGCGGAAGCACGGCGGCTCTTTCGGATAACCAAGCAATCCCCAAACCCCTACATCCGAAAAATTTGTAGGGAGCAAAATTAATACCATCCACAGGAATCTTTTGAAGGTCGATTACACTATGAGGAGTATGTTGTACTGCATCTACAAGAATATATAAATCGGGTTTGATAGCGCGAGCTTTTTTTACGATAGTTTCAATATCAAAAATTGCACCTGAAATGTTAGATGCATACATTACACTTAAGAGGCATGTATCTTTATCTACCAGTTTAATAAGTTCATCAACATCCACGCCGCCCGTAACAGGATTGCTTTTAGCTACTCTAAATTCTTTTTTCAATTTTTCAGCGTAGTACTCCATGGAGTCATATGCCGAAGGATGCTCGAGTATTGATGTTACCATATTTGTCCCACTGACATTTTCAGCAATTGCCCTCACCATATCGAACATAGCCTGTGAAGCTGTAAGCGTTGTTAAGATACTGCCAGCTTTTGCATTTAAGATAATTCTGATATCGTTAAGTCCATCTTCTTGTACTTTTTCTAAATAACGTGCCCTCTCATGAATGAGCCCTGGATAATCTGGAATAGAATCTATTCTTGCAAATGTATCTACTGCTTTTTTGAGTCTAAATGATCCTCCAGCATTCGCAAAGAAAAGCCGTTCACCCAAAATTGGATCATTATCTACATGATAAAAACACTCTTTTATTTCTTGTGATAGTCCATCTGAAAATAGTACTCCGTTGCTTACGTTATTCATTTGACCCCTCTCTTTCTTTTTATGCTCCAGCATCATCTGTTTTCACTCCGAGATTGTAAGGGACACGGGACATTTTACCCCTCCGATATGATATGTAAAACTTCTCTACTATTATTTCTGATTACTCTTCCAATATCCTTTAAAGCTATAATATGACAAGAAGTGACAGAAGAGACGTTCCCTTTTGTCACCCATATTCCAGTGAAGATGAGATGACCTTTGACTTTGAAAATCATTGCAGCACTTCTCAACAAGTGAAATGAGCATAGGAGTTTAAAGTCTTTTTCACATTTTCGTAATTAAGCTAATCACTTTGTAAATTGCATCCCTAGTCTCGATTGGCGTTTTCAAAGTATTGGGTTCATATGATGGACCAAATGCATTTGTAGGCGCCCATGCGGTAGCTAACACCATGATTGTAGTCAGAATAAAACCAGGAGTGAAAGTCGTTCCAATCAGTCCGGAACTTTGTGCATTCACTACCTCTGTTATTTTTTTTTGTTGGACTAGTGCACGCTCAGTTAAGTTAACAGTATTTTGCTCCAAATTGTACCAGGTCATTAATCGAAATAATTCGGGATTTTTCATAGCAAAATCAAATACCTTTACCGCGTAGTCGGGAAGATCATCAGGTGTGAAGGTGATTTCCTCATAGACACGTTTCAAGCTATTCTGTAGAACAGTTATAAAGAGTGTCTCTTTATTTTCAAAGTAAATATAGATCATGTTCTTATTGCATTTCGCTTTTTTAGCAATACGATCTACGCGTGCTCCAGCGATGCCATAGGACGAGAATTCCTCCATAGCTGCCTCTAATATCTTCTCTTTTGTTGCTTCAGCGTTTCCCAACTAGGAACCCCTCCTTGTACTTGAATGTAGTATCCACAATATATCATATCGTTATATAATTGACAAACTGGTTAGTTTATTCTAAAATGTAACTAACCAGTTAGTTTTTAATTACTTTAAATGAAAGGTGGAATTTATATGAAGCTTTCGGGAAACACAATACTCATTACTGGTGGCGGTTCCGGAATCGGGTTGGCGTTAGCGGAACGCTTTATAAAAGGCGGAAATCAAGTAATTATTTGCGGGCGACGTGAAAACGCACTACAAAAAGCCAAAGAACAATTTCCAGGCATCATTACCCATACATGCGATTTGACGATAGAATCCGAGCGTATCGCATTATTTGATTGGATAACCGCGAATTATCCAGAGGTAAATGTATTAGTCAACAATGCAGGAATTCAACAGCGCTTCAATGTGTTAAAAGCAGATGCGAAGTACAATTGGAGCTACTTCAGTAAAGAAATTACAGCAAATCTTGAAGCACCTATCCATCTTTCCATACTATTCGCACCATTCTTTGCTGAAAAAAGTACGGCGACTATTCTTAACGTGACATCTGGGCTGGCGTTTACACCGCTTGCGATTGCCCCTATATATTCGGCCTCAAAATCGGCACTTCATTCTTTTACTATGAGCCTAAGACACCAGCTTTCAGCTACATCAATAGAAGTGATCGAAGTAGCTCCACCTGCAGTAAATACGGATTTAGCCGGACAGGGGCTACATACACATGGAGAACCGCTAGATGCCTTCGCAGACGGCATTTTCAAAGGATTAGAAGAAGCTAGAACGGAAATTGGATATGGCACGTCCGTAAGTCGCTTGCGTATGTCACGAGATGAAATTGACGCGTACACAGAAAAAATGTACAACGCAATGAAAGATTCAATCAAATAACAGTAAGAAGTGACAGAAGGAACGTTCCTATTTGTCAAAAGGGAATGTTCCCCATCAATTCTAAGAGAAGCTACCTATAATCTACTAAGAAGAATACAATTAATTTTGAGAAAGATTGTGATCTTCAATCCATTGAACACATGTTTTACCTCAATATTTTATATCCACTCTTTATATTTGCTCCAGTCCCCACTTAGCCGAGCCTTAATTTTAGATTGATCTATTTCAAGTAGATCATATTTTGATGCTTCCTGATACATTGAGAGAGAGATTTCCCTATCTCCTAACAATTCATATACCTGAGCAAGATTAAAGTATGCCACTCCGTCTTTCGATTTTAATTGTAATGCTTTTTCCAAATCCTCAATAGCCTCGTTATATTTTCCCATGCCTCCATATGCATTACCACGTCCAACATAATAACGAGAAGTATTTGGTTGTAGTTCAATAGCTTTTGTAAAATCATTAATTGAGTAAGAAAATAGTTCGTTTTTCGATTCTGCATAACCACGTTCTGAATAATAGTCAGCATTATTAGGTTCTAAATCAATAGCCTTATTACAATCACTTATAGCCAAGTCGTACTTTTTCAACTCAGAATATGAATATGCACGACAATAATAAATAATAGCTCTTCCGGGCTGCAATTCTATTGCCCTGGTATAATCAGCGATTGCAAGGTCATATTGTTTTTTTTCAAAATAATCTAGCCCCCGAAGAAAATATTTCACAGCAGTAGAGTCTGGTAATTCTGCTTGTTTAGAAAATGCATCACTCTTATTATTTTCCTCTTTTTCCGCATATCCAGTTTGGGCAGCAAATACAACGTTACTTAAACTAATTAGACAAATAACAATTAAAGTTACTTTTAAAAACCTAAAAGGCATCCATATCTTTTTCAAGTAATAACACTCCTTATAATTGGGTTTTGTTTTTAATCTAATTGTTTTTTCTGCATTTAACCAACTATATCATTTATAGATAATTGTAGCATCTGTAGAAAGATATAGTCCTAGAAGAAATAAACTACTTAATCATCGAATCAGGTGACGGTTCTTTGACTCGCCACACTAATACCTTAGATATTACGTTTAAATTGTCCCATTTCACCGCTACCCCAAATCCAAGGAGAAGCTACCCATCAATCTACTAAAAGGTAGATTATGGGTAGCTTCTCTTTCGATAAATAATAAGTCTTGCTACATGTTTGCATAGTAAGCAAAAGAAAATATTGAAGCAGCCACTGCAATTGATTAATGATCCAATTCGGGTTATCCTGAAGAAGTTTGTAAACCTTTAGAGGCATTTTAAAAGTTTTTCTTTAAGAATCATGGCTATAAGAAGTGAATAATAAAATAATCATGAAAGTACATTCCTTAATAGCTACAAACTCAACTACCAAATGCGTTTATCTCTTATTGTTATCCGTACAAATTATCTCATTTTAGCTAGGTATAAAATCAGAAACTGCCTCACTCATTAGAAAGAAGACAGTTGATTTCCTAATCCACCTTGTGTTTAGTGTTTAAACTATGAGCCTAATTGGTATAATGAGATATAAGGTGCAAAAAAGAAGTCGCTCAGGCAAATTGCTGACAATTGAAAGCAAGAGGATTTTAATTAGTAGATATATGAAGGAGGTCCTTATGCTAAAAATAGTTCCTCATTTATGGTATGACAAAGAAGCCAAAGAGGCTGCCTTGTTCTATATCAGTTTATTTGACCAATCGAAACTATTAAATGTGGCAGTACTCGAAAACACACCTTCGGGAGATGCAGAAGTTGTAAGTTTTGAATTGGCAGGGCAACATTTCAAGGCAATTAGTGCAGGTCCCTATTTTAAATTTAACCCATCCATGTCCTTAATGGTAGCGTGCTACTCTGTAGAAGAAGTAAATACGAAATGGGCAGCGCTATTAGAAGGCGGCACTGAATTAATGCCACTTGGTGAATACCCCTTTAGCAAATGGTACGGCTGGGTTCAAGATCGATATGGATTGTCTTGGCAGTTGATGCTTACAGACTGTGGAAAAGTATTTCAAAAGATTACCCCAAACCTGCTTTTCTCAAACGAAGTCTGTGGAAAAGCGGAAGAAGCAATGAGGTACTACGCGGAAATCTTCGAAAAATCAGAAGTAGGATTCATCAGCAGATATGGCGCAGGAGAAGCAATGTCATCCAAGGCAAAAGTAAATTATGCTGCATTCAAACTTTGTGGTATTGATTTTTCAGCAATGGATAATGGCTTTGACGTAGATTTCAGTTTCAATGAAGCATTTTCACTCATTGTAAACTGCAAAGATCAAAAGGAGATTGATACCTACTGGGACAACCTTTCTGCCGTACCTGAAGCAGAGCAATGCGGCTGGCTCAAGGACAAATTCGGCCTTTCATGGCAGATTGTTCCACAAAATTTGGATGAGGTCCTGTTTAATGGATCACGGGATGAGATCCGCAGAATCACAGACGCTTTCTTGAAAATGAAAAAATTTGATATAGCTGCCTTAGAGCAGGCGCGTATAGGAAATCGATAATAGTATAATGTTCGTCCCTAATATGAAATAATTTTCTGCAAATGATATTTGCCAGCTAATTAGTGATCAGATTTAAGACCCGCGCCACACATAGGAAGCAAACAATCAGCTGTCTTGCCATTTAATTCACAATACTTTAAATAGGCTGCATAAGTGGCTGCGGTTGTATGTTCACAGTAAACACCCTTTGCAGCAAGCGCCATTCTTGCTTCCATAATACGATTTTCTGGGGCTGCAATTATTGCGATATTGTACTTGTAGGTATATTCCAAAATTTCTTCACCACGCATGGGTACACCGATGGCAATTCCCTCTGCCATTGTCGGGGTGGGAGTTACAGAAGTTGGATGTTTCGCTCCAGCAAGCACTGCTTTTATAAATGGATCACAGTTTTCACTTTGAACTGCTACGATATGCGGCATTTTATCAATGACAGCACTTTCCAGAAGTTCTTCTAAAGCCTTTACAATGCCGATGAATAGTGTGCCGTTTCCTAACGGCACAAAGATATTCGCAGGAATTCTGTGCAGCTGTTCATAGACTTCGTAAATGTAAGTTTTGGTGCCTTCATAGAAGAACGGATTATACACATGATTTGCGTAATACTTTCCCTCTGTATCTACTTTTGCTCTGCAGGCATCTGCACAGTTATCTCTCGTACCAGGAACAACATTAACGCGGGCATTATGGGACTTGATCATATCGATCTTCTTTGATGAAGTACCTTCAGGCACAAAAATTTCACAATCAATACCGATTTTTGCGCAGTAGGCCGCTACGCTATTTCCGGCATTCCCGCTACTGTCTTGCACGACAGAATTTACGCCAATTGCTTTACAGTGAGCCATCAATACGGCAGCACCTCTATCCTTGAAGGATAAAGTCGGCATGAAATAATCCATTTTAAGCAGTACATCCTCATTAAAGCGAATCACAGGTGTCATACCTTCACCTAGGGTTATTTCCCGCCAATACTCACCTTCCAAAGGCATGAAAGCACGATAGCGGAAGATACTCCAGGTATCTTGATCGACTAATGACAGATCAAACTTTTGGGGCTTATAATCCAGTTTCCAAAGACCTCCACAATCGCACTTTGCCTTTCGAGTCGTTACAGCTACTGATTCTGTGCATTTTGAACAAATATATTTCATTGTTTATTAACCTCCGCAATCGCTTCAATTTCTACAAGGCAACCAAAGTGGAGCTTACCTACAGGCACAACAATACGTGCCGGTTTGTGTTCGCCGAAGAACTCTGTATAAACATTGTTAACACTCTCCCATTGGTTAATATCCGATACATATACTCTACACTGGACAATATCAGTACGAGAAACTCCAGCTGCTTTTAGAACGCGCTCCACATTCTCCAAGGCAAGCCTAGCGTGTGCTTTTATCCCACCCTCCGGTACTTTCCGAGTATCAGGGTCGATAGATAGCTGTCCAGATATATACAACATTCCATTTGAAATAATCCCGGGCGTGTAATGCCCTTTGTTTTCGCCATCATATTGAGGTGTTATCTTCTCCATATGCCACTCCTTTCCTATTTTTTCCCTCTTACCTCGTCTAAGTAACTGTAAATAGTTACCTTCGATAAGCCCATGCTTGCAGCTACTTTATCAATTGCACCTTTTACCAAGAACACCCCTTTTTCATCCATGAAGCGTATGATTTCTATGCTATCTCTTCTTTTTAAGTTACCGACATCTGTATTCTTGATGATATTATCAATTAGTTCATCAATGATTGTCAGTACATCTTGATTAGGAGCACTATCTTCGGTAGAGGTCGGCTCGGAGGGAGATGCGGGGAGAAACTCATTGAGTCTTTCCTGTATTAGATTAGATACAGTCAAGTCATAATTGATACAGAGCATTCCTACTACTTCACCTTCCGGATTACGAATGAGCGCGGACGAAGACTTGACTTTTTTGCCATTCTCCGCTTCAAAAACATAGTTGGCGGTACAATCATCTTTAAACTTCTTGTTGAGCAAGACTTGGCGGATGAGATGATCAAATGACTGGCCCTCTTTTCGACTGGTTACAGTGCCATTTGCCACATATACTACTGAACTTTCTGGCTGTGTCAAATCATGGATAACTATTTCACAGCTTTTCCCAAATGTCTGTGTAAGCATATTTGCCACTGGAATATATGCCTTTAATATTGGATGCACTTTTTATATCCCCTACCTGTTTATATATTTTTTTATACACACTGTATATTTTGTATAATTATTTATATAAAATATACAATTACTAGCCCATTTCGTCAAGCACTTATATATATAATTTTATATTTTGTTGTTATTTTTATATATTTTTTTATATGATTATCAGTTTGTGTCATAAAGTCTAGAAACAATCGAGTAGGAGGCTAGTATTTGATATAAAGCCCTATGGCATCTTCTTGTAACACAGAAACGGCAAGGCTTCAGAGATTCTGAGCCTTGCCGTTTCCTGTGTTATAGCATTTTTATGTATTCCACTTAGAATTTTGTAGATTTAAAATTTTTCCACAAAGCCCACTGAAACTCCTTGACCGTTATATCCAGGATTATGAGCTCTAAAACCATTGGAAACATGCATTAGCATATACCCGATACTTACGGAAGAGTTTTCGCTGATTTTATAAATGAATCGAGGCCCTATTCGCCACATAAAATTATACGGTCTTCCTTCAGCCGGAAATGTTTTGTCATATACAATAAATCCGCCGCTCATATCTAATGCTTCAGATAGCTTTCCAGAAAGCTTTTTCTCATTGCGAATCATGTAAACAGGCCCGACACCAATTGCGGAACTGTCCTTCCGCTGATGATTATCATCATTCATGTACCCAAACGGCCGTGTAATTGTAATACCTCGATAGATAGACCGATTCTCTTTTTTCGAAATATTTTCAAGTATATGTAATGATACCGTGTCAATATAGCGATCTTTGAAGCTCGCGTGAGTCAAGTAGTCCCAATCCAGTTCAACCTTGGATTCGGCGCAATATGATTTTCCCGGCATGAAAATCAGCAAAATATTAATAACCATAACGAAACAAATTAACCTGCGCACAAAACAACACTCCTCGTATGAGTTTTCTATATTATATCGTTGCTATTATACAAAAATAACCATAGTTCCTTTTCAACGAAAATAAAGAGAAACATGATTTATATTCGCTATACCGAGTTGGTTCTCCTGTTAAAAGTATCAAGTATTGAAATTTTTATTCCATTTTTTGGGACCCTATTTAATTTATTTAATAATGTAATTTTTTTTAAAGAAATAACGACAGGCTATTGACCCGATTCCATATGATACATTCAAATTTTCTATATTCTACTACCGCAATCCTTCTAAAAGAGAAAAGCTATCTAGAATCTACAAATAAGGTAGATTCTAGATAGCTTCTTTTTAGAAATTGTTAACTGGAACTAATTCTTTCTATTATAACTGTTATTTTACCAAGGTGTCTTCAATGTTTCACTCGTTATTCTATATCCATTCCCTAAAATTACTCCAATCTCCATTTAGACGTGCCTCAAGTTTAGCTTGGCCAGCCTCGGATAGATCCGAAACTCCAATTTTAGCTGCCTGCTGATAATTTGTGAGAGAACGTTCCGTATCTCCTTGTAGGTCATACGCTTGCGCTAAATTAAAATATGCCATGCCTTCTTTGGGATTTAATTGTACGGCTTTTTCAAAATCACTAACGGCCTCATTATATTTCCCTATACATCCGTATGCATTTCCACGACCATCATAAAAATGAGCCGTAGGGTTTAATTCAATGGCTTTTGTAAAGTCATCAATTGATCGAGAGAAATTACCCATTTTCCATTCTGTATAGCCACGTTCCGAGTAATATTCCGCATTCTTCGGGTCTAAATCAATCGCTCTATTGCAATCAGTCATCGCCATATCATACTTTTTCAGCTCGGAATAGGAATAGGCACGACAAATGTAAAACAGCGATCCTTGAGGTTGCAATTCGATTGCCTTACTATAGTCTTTGACTGCAAGATCATATTGTTTTGCCTCTGCATACTGAAATCCACGTAAAAAATATAGTATGGCAGAGTTGGGTCTTGCCTCTATTTGCTTAGTAAGCGCCTCAACTTGCTCCACCTCCTGTGCATACCCTATTGAATGAAAAAATGGTAAACTACTTAGACTAATTAGATACACAACAATTATTATCCATCTCTTTTTCAAGTTAACTACTCCTTATCGTCGAATCTTCTTTTTTACTTCTATTGTTTTCTAAATGTAACTATATCATTTATGGATTGCTATGGCATCTGCAGAAAGATATAGAGGGTTATCAGCAAACTATCGATAAGGAGATGCGCATATCCAGCAATTGTACCTAACCGAATAAACTTAAAGCATTGTTTATTTTACAGGAAGGATATGACAGTCATGTGACATGTAAAGAGGTCGATAACTCTCTTTTATGCTTTGGAGCATAAAAAAAGACCATTTTCAGTGGCCTTCTTTTTCATCATCATTGGTTTCTATTGGTTTCATAGCGGGTTGTGATACGAGTGTAGAAGGGCTTTGTTCTGGATGATTCACTCTACTTTCCTTTTGGAGACTTATGCCGAAAATCATGATAGCTCTCATCACGATTGCTGTTACCAGCATAAAAATAAATGAACCATAGTAGGTCCAATTATATAGTTTAAGGATACCCAAATAAGAAAGAAGCGGCAAGAGCGCAAATGAGGTAATACCCTGGACTACTAAAAGCCAAACTATGAAGGTTTTCCAGTCAGGGGAATACTGATAGACTAACATAAGAAAAAGAGGAACAACAGTTAAGTCATTTAAAAATAAACTATATCCCACCGGGAGTAGGTCGAAGATATAAGTCCAACGTCCTGAAGAAATACCCCAATCATCAAAGATAACTCGGGAGACAGCAATATACGAGCCAAAGAGAAGTATCTCGATTACACGGCGTTTGTCCACAAACTTCCACCAGATAACATAGGAAGCGACAATAGTGATTGCTATGAGCCACCAGTGAGGGGTTAAAAAATTCTGGATCCATAGTTGGTTCTTAACTTCCGAGGATTGAAGTCGAAGCTGGTGAAGCAATGCATAACTGTCCATAAGTTCCCCCCTACTTAAAAGTGGTATTACTCATAAATTGCCCCATGATTTAGATTATTATTCCATAGAAAATCGTCAGGATAATCTCCAGTGTTTAAGTGTGCAAGACAAGCTACCCATAATCTACTAATAAGGTAGATTATGAGTAGCATTTTTTATTTATTGAGAATTTAATGTTTAAAGTGTCGATACAGTAAAAATCCTGACAACACAACCGTAACAATCTCTGCTATGGGTACCGTCAGCCAGATGCCTTGAATACCAAACAAAAGCGGCAACACAGTAATGCCGATCGCTATCCAGACGATCCCTTTGCTCAAAGCGATGAATAACGCCTGTTTCGGAGTGCCAATGGCAGTAAAATAACCGGCTGCAACAATGTTTAAGCCATTTACCAAAAAGGCAAACGCATATAATTTTGCACCATATACAGCAAATGCAAGCACATTTTCATGTCCGTCATTTAAAAATAGCGTAATGACTTCTTTGCTAAAAACAAATATCGCAATAAAAATTCCCAAGCCAATTACAAAAGCAGTAGCAGAAACCAGCTTTAAGGCTTTTTTTACCCGCGCCATCTGACGGCTGCCGTAATTGTAGCTGATGATTGCTCCTACGCCGTCGGATAACCCAAGGAGTACATTGTTGCCAATAAACGACAAGTAACTAATGACCGTAAAGGCAGCTACCCCCATTTCCCCCACATAACGCATTAGCGTAATATTAAATAAAAAAGTGGTAATCCCTGTTCCCATCTCGCTTAGCCCTTCTGATGAACCGCTATAGAGAATATGGCGGGCTGTCTGTTTATCAAAACTGCCGGCAAACGGTTTTAACACTGCTTTTTTGCGAAGAAACGGCAAGATTGCCATACCAAATGCAATACTATAACCAATCCCGGTAGCAATCGCCGCCCCTTTAATTCCCATTGTAAGCTTGGCAAGAAGAAGCCAATTGAACAATATATGACTGCTGACGGCAACCACCAGAGCCAGCATAGCATAAACAGGCATAGCCATCGTCTTCAAGACATAATCCAACACCATCATGAGCGCCAAAAAGGGCAGAAACAATCCTAAATAACGAATATATGCCGCTACCTGTGGCATTAAATGCTCATTAGCTCCCAGAAAATACGCAATCTGTACAGGAAAAACCACCGCAGCTGCCGTAAACAGCAGCGAAGCTCCAACTGCAAGCATCACTGCTGTTGTAAAAGCGGTATTGGCTTCCACGACACTGCCCGCCCCCAGTTTTCTACCAATCAAACTTTGTGCCCCAATGCCAATGACCACACTAAGTGCAAACAAGAAACTACTAAATGGCATCGCAATATTAACAGAAGCCAAAGCGTCAGTCCCTATATAGCGGCCTACAAATAATCCGTCCACAATCGTATTCAAGCCTAAAAACAACATAGCGGCAATGGTCGGAATACTGTAGTGTAAAAATAACTTGTTAATACTTTCTGTACCCAAAATATTTTCTTTCATATAGCTCACCCCTATATAAAAGAATAAACCTTGGAGCAACTCCAAGGTCAAGTAGAATGTAATACAAGCCAAATTTCGTAGTAATCAAGACCGTCTTTATGAACACTTGCCAGGTATCGTCCAAGCAAAGGCCCCTCAACTTGCCTCCCCTGCTCTTTCAGCCAAGCCAATGCTTCAACCAGTACCGTATTTTCTTTCCTGGAATAATCGGTACCCAATACCGTATACAGACAATCCTTTGCGGGCAAAGAAGAAAACTCTTGCTGCTCAGAAAGATCAAGTCTACTCAGCGTATCTTCATCAAAACTGATGCCAATTTGCGCCAAATGAAAACTCCGATTATTGAGTATTTCATCTGGCGGCAGCAGCAAAGTATAGCGAATCGTATTCAGCCAAGTCCGATCCGGCTTTTTATATTGACGAATAATCGTAAGCAGATCCTCTGCCTGTGCACTCCAAAATTTACATTTAAATGTGGGCGCCGGAACAATCGAAAACTTGCCGAGTTGTTGTTCACATAGTTCATATTGGGCAGTCATTTGCGCGAGAAGTGTCCTTTGCCTAATTAAAGCTTCAATTTTCTCCTCAACAAGTCTTTCATTTTGTATCAGTATCTGTTTAATATCTCCAAGATCCATTGTTGCTACCATCGATCGAATATCTTTAACGGCTACCTCTAGATTACGGAAAAGTAAAATATCCATAAGAACTACAAGGTCATCATAGGAATAATACCGGTATCCATTATCGCGGTGTCTGCCCGACGAAAGCAATCCAGCCTTCTCATAATAACGCAACGTATCGGTTGACACATCGAACAGTTTTGCCATTTCACCAATCGTCCATTTATACTTCATATACTTTACCTGCCTAATCCTATTAGACTGCCATACTGTACCACAACCTGAACATCAAAGCACAGTGACTACAGACTAACAATTTATACGATTATTATATCATGTCTATCCTGGAGCTCCTCCCTGCTACCCCTACACTTTTTTCTTGACAATACATACCACTATAAAATACAATTGACCCAGGTCAGTAACGGATATGCCGCGTTACTAAAATACTTCCGCATCTCTGTGACAATAGGATCGGAAATACCGGTTAAGAGGTGGTTACCATTACTAGAATCAAAAAAGATCCCGAAGTCCGACGTACAGAGTTAATCGATGCGGCTTTTGCGTTATTTTGTTCCGTCGGCTACGAAAAAACAATGATTATTGATATTGTAAAAAAAATCGGAGTAGCCAAAGGAACCTTCTATTACTATTTTCCTACCAAAGAAGCCATGCTGGAAAGCATTTGCAACCGTTGGGCAACTGAAATGGCCACCTCCTTCAAATTAGAAAGCCGCCATTTTACCGCATTAGGCAAACTACAATCCTTCATTGTACAGCTGTTTCTTCCCAGTCCGCTTGATGTTCTATTTGACAGACTATGGGCTGAGGAACAATTCGACTTACTATACAAGACCTGGCAACATCAGCTCGAAACCGTCTTTAACCCACTTCTAGCTGACATGATCCAACAGGGAAATCAGGAGGGGACTATGCATGTGGTATATCAAGAAGAAACCATTGCTTTTTTCTGGAGTACTTTGAATTGCTTATGGGAAGCCTCTTATTTAAGAGAACCATCCACAGTCTTTATCAATAAAGTAAAGGTTGCCGAATCCGTATTGGAGCGAATCCTGGGGATCGAGAAAGAAGCTCTCGAATTATCCCTTACCCAACTGTAAGATTGCGTCGAAACCACGCATCTTTTTTCATCCTTCAACTGACCCAAGTCAGTTTTAATGCAATTCAACCTGGCACTCACGCATAGTCCGGCGGTAAAAGCCGCCGAAGCAGAGACAGCAAAAAAAATCCTGGTTGATCAAAGAAAATCAATCCGGCTCCGTTAGTCCTGCCTGTCGTCTATTCGCTTATTCATAACTGGAAGATGCGCCACTCGCAGTAACTGAAAAACATTCCGAAGGAGGTTCAAACATGACGGTTGCACCCATAATTATTGAACCGATGCAGGCAAAGTACAATCAGCAAGTTAGCCGCTTGCTTGTTCACGGATTTCGTGGGAAATTTCAACCCCTTACAAACTTGAATGATGACAATCTTGCTCTTTTTTTCGAAAAGCTTTTTGATCACAGTCCCGCCGAACCAGCAAGTCAAAGAATTGTTGCCCTACAAGATGGAGAAGTGATAGGAAGCCTGTCCATAAAGTGGAAGACAGAATCAGACCTAAAGCAAGAGCAAAAATTTCCGTGGCAGAGCCTCAAAATGTTTAGAAAGTGGACTCTCGTTAAATTATTTCTCGCGCTATATTTCTTAAACCACCAGCCACAAGCAAGAGAATGTTATATTGAAGATGTTTCTGTCCATCCGGCGCATCGAGGCAAAGGAATCGGGAAACGGTTACTGCAGTGGGCGCAGCATCATGTAAAAACCGAGCCACTCCTAGATGTGTTAAGCTTGCACGTTTCAGGTAAAAATCAACAGGCCAAGCAGCTATATGAACAGATGTCATTCCACACTCATTACCAGAAGAATAGCTTAGCACGGCATTTTCTATTTAATGAATTAAAATGGGATTATATGGTGTTTAGATTGAAATAAATAATACTTTTTTAGGAATAATTTGGGGAGTAATTATGGAAAAAAAGATTAGAATTTCTATGATTGTCATTGTTTTGCTATTTTGTGGCACGGCACTTTTTGTTTTTAAGCAAAACAGTTTCAACATGGTCGAGCAATCTGTTGAGATCCCTTCACCCGAAGGAAAATTGACGGGAACGTTGGTACTGCCCGAGAACTATTCAGGTAAGCTGGGATTAGTCTTGTTTATTCATGGTGACGGACCTCTTGGTGCCTCGCATAATGATGGTTATAAGCCGCTATGGGAGCGGCTAACTTCCCTTGGTTACGCCTCCTTATCCCTCAACAAAAGAGGAATTAACGGATCAGAAGGCAATTGGTTAGATCAAAGCATGGACGACCGTGTAGAAGAGGCTCGTCAGGCCATTGAATGGGTAAAAAAGCAGCCAATGATTGACGAAAAACAGATTGGAGTTTGGGGAGCCAGCCAAGCGGGGTGGGTTATTCCAAAGCTTGCCGAGAAGGAGCCTCTCGCATTCAGTCTTGTTGTATCGCCTGCAATTAACTGGTTGACCCAGGGAAAATATCATACCCGCAAAACAATGGAAAAGGATGACCGCTCCGAAGTCGAAATTCAAAGCAAAGAAGCGTATGATCGGCAAGTGCAGCAACTTTTAGAAGGTCATGCCTCCTATGAAGAATATCTAAAAATTGCCCATGAAAATAGTTTAATGTCAAAAGATCGATGGACATTTGTCAGCAAAAACTATTTATCGGATGCAACCGATGACCTTCGTCATTTTAATTCTCCTGTACTATTGCTATTAGGTGAGGAAGATGTACATGTTAATGTAAAAGAGACAGAGCAGGTGTATCGTAACATGGTTAAATCGTCGTTGCTAACCGTCGCTGTCTTTCCTAATACGGAACATTCCATGCTAAGCAAAGAAACTGCTGATTCGGAATTTCGAGCAGTATTGATAAGTCTTTTCGCTCCAAGGCAAATCACCGTCCCCGGTTATATGGATCAAATAGAGCAATTTTTGAAGAAACTTCCCGAAAAGAAATAACTCCTTCCATCTCTCGGGGCAACTAACTCGCCCTGTGTCACACCTATTTGGATCAGGCAGCATCCAGAAGCTCACCAGCAGGCACCGCCTGCCATCGATCATCTGGCGAAAAGTCAATGATTTGCTGCTTGCGTAGAGCTTCTGCGATAATATCCCTAATAGGAATACCCGTATCATACAGATTCGTCCCTTCCCGGAACATGGTAAATCCATCACCGCCAACGGCCATGAAATCATTGATGACAACTTTGTATTTTTTCTCGGATTGCAGCAAAGTACCATCTGTTGCCATCACAGCGGCAATACGTAACCCTGCCGGAGAAAGGGTTTCATAGGCTATTTTTAAACCCGAATACTGCAACATGCCTATTTTTTTATTGCCGATGCCGTATTCAAGGACTTGCATAATCTGTGCACCGGTCATCTCTACCGTGAACAATGTATTGTCAAAGGGCATAACCTCATAAAGATTACCCATGGTAATGTCTCCGGACATAATCCCGGTACGCAGTCCTCCCGTATTTTGAAAAGCAATATCCGCGCCTGCCGTCTGTCTTAACGTATCCGTTACCCACTGGCCCAAAGTCGTTTGGGCCAGTTCATTGCGGTCATGGGACAAGGCATTGAGAGTATGACCTACCACAATATTTTTAACGGGTGCTATTTCCTTTTGTGAATCCTCAATCATTGCTTTGACTTGTTGATCCGGCAGCTGATCCATAGAAGAAAGGGTTGTAACACTGGCAACTGCAGTTTCAACCTTTCTGGTTCTCTTATTATAGGTAATATCAATCTTTCCTACTGCCCGACCATTATAATAGGCTTGCACCACTGGCACATTATGTACTTGACCAAATACCTCCTGATGGGAATGCCCTGAGATAACGGCATCCAATCCATCGACCTCCTGGGCCAGCTGAACGGCGTCTCCATGAAGATTTCCCTGGTTATCCATTTCGCTACCAAGATGAGTCAACGCTATGATGATTTGTACACCCTGCTTTTTTAATTCAGGAACTAACGTTCTGACTGTTGTAACAGGATCTGCAAAGGCGTAATTTTCTATCATTTTCGGATTGGTTTTATAAGCCGTTTCCGGTGTAGCGATACCGATTATACCGATTTTTACTCCTTTCCGTTCTAACACAGTATAGGGTTTTACAAAATCAGCCGGCTTCCCTGTTCGCTTATCAATTACATTGGCACAAATATACGGAAAAGCTGATTGTTGAATACGCTGTTTTAACACATCAATTCCCCAGTCAAATTCATGATTTCCAAGGGTCATTGCATTAAATCGAGCATAGTTCATTACATCAACCACTGTTTTCCCATACAGAAGGTTGGAATCAGGGCTGCCCTGAAACATATCTCCGGCACTGACGACTATACTTCCCTCCGGATTCTGGTCTCTCACTTTTTCAATATAGGCTACCAGTTTAGCGGCTCCCGGATTCTTACCGCTTTCCGTTAATGCACCATGAAAATCATTGATACTTAGAATTTGTAATTGAACAACATCCTGCTTCCCGCCCATACCCTCGGCCATCGCCTGCCCTGAGATAAACAGCATAGTGAACATCAAAACAGCCGTCATCATCCATTTCCTGCAAAAAGATACATGCTTCATTCTAACCCCTCCCCATCCTTATTGCCAAACGCCCTATTGAACTATTCAAAAGTACTATTGAGCTCTGTTTCTTCTTATTGTATCCTCTTTCCTGCCAACCATTGTACCAATAAAAGTAATTTTTAATGAGGGACACAAGGATTGCTTTGGTTCTATTGTGATTGGCACAGCAGGAAACGCTACTAAGCTTATGGAATAATTACTGGAAACTTAGAGAACTTAAATAGTACGACAATCATGGATTTTGATAACTATTTGAGTGATGATGATAGGATGGTGACGTTAGTGAAGGTTACTGTATTAGGATGCGGCCGTTGGGGAACCTTTTTAGCTTGGTATGCGAATCGAGTTGGGCATCAGGTAATGTTATGGGGCAGAGAAAATTCCAAGAATTATTTAAAACTAAAAGAATCTAGAATGAACGATTATCTAACATTACCACAAGATATCCAGTTAAGTAATTCATTAGAAGCAGCAGTATCTTTTGGTGAGATCATTATTATTTCAATTAGCGCTCAGGAGTTACGCTCATTTGCACATAACATAAGCTTACAGCAAGAGTTGGGAAATAAAATATTCATTTTATGCATGAAAGGCATCGAAGCCAACAGTGGCAAAAGGTTATCGCAAGTATTTAGTGAGGAAATGGGAGGAAGTCAAAACATTGCCATTTGGGTAGGTCCGGGGCATGTACAGGATTTTGTTAAGGAAATACCTAATTGTATGGTGATCGGTTCTGATGACATTGAGGTAACAAAAAAAATAGTGGCAGAATTCAACAGTTCCTTAATACGGTTCTATTATGGGCAAGATCTAATTGGAAATGAGATTGGGGCTGCTGCGAAAAATGTGATAGGACTAGCGGCAGGAATGTTAGATGGGTTATGCTATAGCAGTTTGAAAGGTGCACTCATGTCACGAGGCACAAGAGAAATATCACGTCTTGTGAGAGCCATGGGCGGTAATGATGCAACGATCTACGGATTAAGTCATTTGGGAGATTATGAGGCAACACTCTTTTCTTTGCATAGCAACAATCGAAGATTTGGGCAAGCTTTTGTAAGTGGTGAAAAATTTAATAAATTAGCGGAAGGTGTTTCTACACTAGAAGCAGTAAGGCATTTAGCACAGAAATATGAAGTAGAACTTCCGATTTGTGATGCTCTCTACGAAATTATCTTTGAGAATGCAGATCCAAAAGAAAAACTGCTGGATTTGTTTTTGAGGCCGATTAAGTTTGAGTTTTAAAAGAAATACAAGAGACTATTAAAAAGTACATTTCCGATGTAACTTCGATTTTTTGTAATAACGCAGGAAATGATAGCATAAACAAAAGAAATCGACACTACAATGTATGAAAGACTAACAACACTAAACTTATGAATGGAGTGATAACGTGAAGATACGATTGTATTTATTACTTACTTACATTTTTTTAGGAATTAGTTTTGGTGGGGCGAATATGGCTTTTGCAGAAAGTAATGTGATCCCTTATCCTTCTGGCTATGATCTTACCAGTGAGGGTGCATCTTCCTATAACGGTGTGGGTAATGTTAAAGACTCTCCCTATTACAAAGCCGTCGATTTTTACAATATGAAGTCAACTGATACATTAACAATCTTACCCAATTATAAAACCTATCAGCAAACAACAGAAATCACTTGCGGTCCCGCAGCCGCTTTAACAGTGCTGTATTATTCAGGGAACACAAAATGGGATGAGCTTAAGATCGCTAAAATAATGGGAACAAAAAAGGCAATCGGTACGGATACGAGTGGGATGGTTACATTCTTCAAGTCCATTGGTTGGGATGTTAAATCCAGTCTAACTACAGCTAAGAAAGATGGTACGACTTTTTCAAGCGTTACCGATTTTAAAGAATTTGTAACCTCGAACTTAAAAAATAATACTCCTATAATGGTGGAAAATATTGATTGGGGTGGACATTGGAGAGTCATTATCGGCTATGATACTATGGGAACAGAGACGGTGGCAGATGATGTCCTTATCTTAGCAGACTCTTATGATACTGCAGATCACTTCCAGGACGGCTACGTTGTTAATCCAGTAGAAAAATTCTACTACATGTGGTTTGACGCCCATATGCTGCCAAAAGGTCAAAAAACACAACAGTGGTTAACAGTCAAAGCTCCTCAATCCTAATGAACAGCCAAAACTTTAAAATGAAAATTCATCTTTCCTATGTCTTCCATACTGCTTATAAAGCACAATACTCCTGCAAAGCTAAGCTCTTTGCAGGAGTATTTATTTGGAGGATGACCCCGAATTACAGTTATAAATCTTAACCTTAACCATTCACCTTTTTCACAGCCAGCTCCCAAAGCATTTTACTATTTGTATATCGGTTCATTTCATATTCATTTATATATTCAACATTCCAATCTATAAAAAGTGTTTCTAATTGCTCCTTATCAAAAAATCTTTTTAAGTTTCCATCAATATTATAGTAATTCTTTTCTATCGTAATACCTTTCCCTGCTCCATAGTTAGTATCTTTAACTGAGTTAACTCTTAATAACAAAAAACCATCTTCTTTTAAAACTCTTTTTATTTCATTCAATATTTCTTTAGTTTCAGTCCAGGAGAAATAATGTAATGACAGATCCGCAATAATGACTTTCGCACTTTCACTTTCAAAAGGTAATCCACCCTTCATATCAAAAAGTTTTGTAACCGGATCATCCATAAAAAATTCTAGCTTTTTTAAAGCTTCCTCCGAATAGTCGCAGGAAATAATCTTGTAATGGCGTTCATACAAGTACATCGTATCATTCCCAAGCCCACAGCCTAGATCAATTATAGAAGTGTCTTTTGAAGCATTTAAGATATGTTCATATTTATCCAGCCATAAGTCATATGTAACTCTTTTATTGTCGCTGGCTATGTACTGTTTATTCCAATATATCCTTGGGTCAGTCATTCTTTTACCTCCAAGAATTATTTGCATATTCTACGTTATAGCTTCTCTTGGATAAATGCTAATCCCTGCTGATTTTTTACATTATAAGTATTATTTTACTAATTCATAGGTACTCTCCGTTCCCTCTTCTCGGAATAAGACATTTACAAATTTACATAGTTTAAATATTTACATTAAGGTTATCGCTATTGACAAAAGAGCAATGTCCTGTGATAATGTATATAATATTACAAGATTTTAATCAATCTTGCATTTTGACAAATTTAATACTAAAAAGTAATGACTAGGAGCGACGCAATCAATAAACACTTCAGAGAGCTGGCGGGTGGTGTGAGCCAGAGTAACATTGTTGCAGTCCTCTCACCTAGGAACTCTTTTGGTGAATAATACCTGCAGGTATTGGTAAGCAAAAGCGCTGCCGAGCGTTATTCGGAAGTCTGTTGATTAACAGGCGTTATGAGTCCAATGTAGGGTGGTACCGCGTATCGTCGCCCCTATCGATGCTTTCAGGAGCATCGATAGGGGCTTTTTGTTTTGCAAATAGAGCGCGGTGTTTTGGTAAAGTGAAAATTAGATATAAAAAAGGTGGAGAAGAAAAATGATAGGGAAAAAACAAATGTTGAAAAAGAATTGGATCGTGAGCTTTCTAGTACTTTCATTGATGATTCTAATTGGAGGTTGTAGCAGCAGTGAAAAGCCAGCCACCCAAGACCAGACTTCTGCCAAAGGTACTGCAAAGCTAGGAGTTGTTTCTTACCTCACAGGAGCTGGCGCGGCATATGGTGAATCCATTCGCCAAGGTTTAGAGTTATCGAGAGATGAAATCAACGCCAATGGGAAAGTGAAACTAGAGCTTATTTTTGAAGATTCTAAGGGTGAAAAAAATGAAGCTATTAATGCGGTAAATAAGCTAATTCATAAAGACAATGTATTAGGAATAATTGGCCCAACACTCAGCGGTGAAATGTTTGCCGTTGGTCCTATTGTCAATCAAGAAGGGATACCTATCATGGGGACCTCATTGACAGTAGAAGGAATTACGGAAATTGGTGATTATGTTTTCCGTAATTCTTTACCAGAGTTCGCAGCCATACCTCAATCGGTGAAAAAAGCCAAAGAAAAATATAATCTGAAAAAAGTAGCTGTGATGTATTCCGATAATAACGATTTAGGAGTTGCAGGTTTTAAGATTTTTGAAAAAGCATTGAAGGAAAATGGAATTGAAATGATTGCCGTAGAGACTTTCCAAGATAAAAATACGGACTTCTCTGCTCAGTTGACCAAAATAGCTACTCTTAATCCTGATGCCGTGGTAGTCGCTGGACTGTACCAAGAAGGAGCCCTAATTCTTAAAAAAGCACGGGAAATTGGGATCACAGTTCCCATTATCGGCAACAATGGGTTTAATTCACCTCAGCTTATCAAATCCGCTGGCAGTGCAGCAAATGGTGCTGTCGTAGCTAGCCCTTGGTTCCCTGGAAAAGATGATGCAAAGGTTAAGAATTTTATTGCGGCTTACAAAGCGAAATATAACAAAGAACCTGACCAGTTTGCCGCACAGGCATATGATGCATTGCAAATCATGGCAATTGCAATTGAAAAATCAGGATCTGTAACGGACTCCAAAAAATTGCGAGATACGTTAGCTACGATAAAAGATTATTCTGGCGTGACGGGTAAGTTTTCTTTTGACGAAAAACGTAATCCAGCCATGGATGTTACTGTACTCGTCGTAAAAGATGGTCAGTTCACGGAATTAAAATAATCAGTAGGCAAGTTTGACTGGGGGGATTTACCTTGTTTTGGCAGCAAATGGTTAACGGCGTCACGCTAGGCAGTACCTATGCTTTGATTGCTTTAGGATATACTTTGATCTTCGGTGTACTGAATATCGTTAATATGGCTCATGGTGAAATCTTTATGTTTGGGGCCTTTATTGGCTTGATTCTAGCTACCAAATTCAATATTGGTATTTTTGGTGCCTTATTGGGAGCTATGGTAGCTGGAGCTGGGCTGGGATACTTAATGGAGCGTCTGGCACTTAGGCCACTCCGGCGCCGCAAAGTGTCAGAACTGGCTCCACTTATTAGCACAATTGGGGTATCTATTTTCTTAGAGAGTTTGGCACTTCGCCTGTTTGGCCCTGAGGCCCAATCTTTTCCCCCAGTTTATTCCACTCAAATTTTTGAGATAGGCGGACTTAAAATCTCCGCAGTACAAATACTAATTTTAGCCATTTCCTTTGGTTTGATGTTAGTACTACGTTTCTGGTTGTCAAAGACGCAACTAGGCAAGTCAATTCGTGCTACAGCGGAAAATATTGAAACGGCAAATCTGTTAGGTGTTGATACACAAAAAATTATTGTGTTTACGGTAATGCTGGCATCCGCTTTGGGAGGCGGCGCAGGCGTGCTTGTCGGTTTGGCATTTAATGCTATCGAACCAACCATGGGAATTACTATGGGGTTTAAAGGGCTGGCAGTATTGATTCTAGGAGGGTTAGGCAACATTACTGGAGCCATGGTTGGCGGATTACTACTCGGTGTGGCTGAAGTATTCAGTGTGGCTTATGGCGTCTCTTCTTACCGAGATGCAGTAGCTTTTGGATTCATTATTGTGTTGCTATTTATACGTCCCCAAGGGCTTTTTGGCAGCCAAGAGCAGCAAGGAGGACGATAGACATGGACTTTTTATTAAATCCCTATTATTTGCAGATTTTAATGTTTATTATCATCAATGCTATTCTGGGTATTAGCATCTATCTGACTCTGTCGACAGGGCAATTATCCTTAGGCAATGCAGGGTTTATGAGTATCGGAGCTTATGTTTCGGCAATTCTGACCTTGAAGGCTGGCGTACCCCTTTATGTAGCTGTCCCAATCGGCGGTGCTGCTGCGTGTCTGATGGCGGCGGTAATTGGTATTCCTACTACCAGATTACGGGGCATCTATTTAGCAATTGCTACCCTTGGTTTTGGCGAAGTTGTGCGGGTAATCATTCTAAACCTTGGCATCACAAACGGTGCGTTAGGTCTTTCAGGTATTCCTTCCATGAGTGTCATGCTCAGTAAGGGG